>JAKLEG010000060.1 GCA_022703175.1 Myxococcota bacterium
CATCCCAACCGTATTCCTGGTACCAGAAGGTTTGGCTGCTCCAGTCGGACTCAAAGTCGTCGCGCGATGCATAGCGCTTGAAGTATGAGCTCGACACATCAGCACCGACCCCTACCGCTCCGAACACCGGGTGCTCATACAATGAGTACTCCAGGTTCAGATTCGGCCCGAACACCAACTGGTTCAGCATGCCGCCTTGTTGACCTGCTTGCTCCGCGTACTTGTTGACGTAGTAGCGAAAGAACAGATCTACGGTAGCGGCTAAGCCTGGTAGCGCCTCGAAACGTGCACGCCCCAACAGGTCAGGAGAGAAATACAGGTCCTGGTTGGCACTGGCGCGCGACGTCGGCAAGAACACCCGGGCTCGTTCAGAGAGTTCGAGCTTCTTGCCTTCGAAGTACCCGACGCCAAGACCATCCAACGCCAGTGCATGGTTATAACTGAACCCCACCTGGGTGTCGGTTAACCGAAACGCACTGTCATTCTGTTCCGCCCAGAACTTTTCCTGAAGCCCGATGCTGACAAACGCCCGGCCACCCTTGATCACCTGGACGTCACCGCGCATGCGCCATAACAGATACATATCGGCGCGCGGGGTTGGGTCCTGGATCACGAGCTTGTGGAATTCTCCATCGGCCCGGACATGCCAGAGTTTGTTGTCAGCGTAAGCGTCCGTCGCCAGTGCTGCGAGCCCCGACATCCCAAGCTCAGCTTGAGGTGCCTCGGGCTCCGCCACCGGCGCCACACTAGCTTCAACAGCTGGTGCGGACTCCGGGACGGCGGCGGCGCTAATCTCCTGGGGAGCCTCTTCGGAAGCCCCCAGGAGCACGCCTAGTGTGAGTAGGGTTGCCCACATGGCATCAGAACCCTACGAAGTTGTTGTAGTACTCATAGTACGCCAACAAGATCTTCAAGCCGTAGTTGTCCACGGTGTCGTCGGCCTGTGCATTCAAGGCCTCGTTGTAGTCCTTCATGTACTGGAAGCTGACCGGGCTCCGGCCCTCATCGGCCACCAGGTGCCAACCGCGATCGGCGACGTACGTATAGACGTACTGTTTGCCTTCGTGGCTGAACAACTGCGCGGTGTTGCCCGTTTGCAGCGCCTGCTCCAACGCGCCCGGGAACTCTTCTTCGAAGGCTTCCAGGGTGTTGTATCGGCGGATCGCAATGCGGTCGCGCAGCTGCGTGTTGTTGATCAGGTTGGAGTTCGTCGCGTAGGCAAAGTACTCGAGCGCCGTGTACTGGAACCACGGGAAGGTGTCGTAGCCTGCGCCTAGGAAGTTATCCAACACCTTTTCGGCCAACGCACTGTTGCGGTCGCCGAACGGCATGTCGAACATCGCCACGTAGGTGTAGACGTTCGGGTTGTAGTCATAGGTTTCTTGGAAATCCATGTAGGCCAGCGTCGCAAACAACTTGTCGACGATGATGCCCAGGCGCATGACGTCGCCGTAGTAAGGATCATACTCGGTTTGGAAGTTGCGGAAGCTCGCCGCTTCGTTGATCACGGCGTCGTAGAAGCCAATGATCATGCCGTTGGCCGCTTGGATGTCATTGTAGAAGTCGGCCGCGACCTCGTTGTACTGCTGCTGGGTCAACACCGGATGCGCATCGGTGTCACTCAGTTGGTCCAAACGCTTCAGCGTATCTTGCACGCCGCCACCGCCCCAATCGAACAACGCCATGTACCACATGCGGTTGAGCGGGAAGATGCCGTTGTAGACGCTGCCGACATAGCCGCTCGTGTCCCAGAAGGTACGGAAGGCGCGGCGGTTGCGGATTTCGTACAGCCAGTCGTAGCGCTCGATGGCGTTCAACACCACTTGTGAAGGCGTCACACCCAAGTCGAACGTCCGGCACATCGGCGAGCGGCCGGAGTGCTCGTCGGTGCAGTACAGGAAGTCATGCGCGTCGTCCTCCGTCATCACTTCGGCACGCTTGGCTTCGGTACCGTAGATCCAGGTCATCGCTGCGAGGTCGTATTGGCCCCACTGAATCGGCGCACCCAGCTCTTCGATCGGCCATACGTAATCCATGACCGATGAGGTCGGCTCGCCCGGGTTCATGTGCTTGGCATCCGCCGAGCCGTAGAAATTGTGGCGCAAGGACATCGTGTGACCGAACTCGTGGATACCGGTGCGGGCCACGACTTGCTTGATGATCCGTTCGGTGTACTCGGTATCGGACTCAAATACGCTGGCTGAGGTACATTGGCGCGCACCCTTTGAAATGATGCTGATCGCGTCCACGTCACTGAACTCGGCCAAGCACTTACGGCTCACCACCATCGCCCGATCGTCTTCGAGCTGTTGGTGATTCTTCAGCCACGCATTCATCTGTTCGCGCCACGCCGCACGTTCCTCAATGCCTTGCACCGAGGCCGCCGAGGCCGGGCCGAACGGGTTGTTGTTGGCCAACAGGTCTTCCATCGCGATCTGGAAGTCGCGCTCCATCCGCATCCGGTCCTTGAACTCTTCCACGCTAAAACGACCGCTGGGGCGCCAGGTGTAGGAGTTGTAGCCGGGTTCGGCGTAGCGCAGCTCGGACAGCACGCGGTGATAGTTGTTCGCGAAGTCAGGGTGCACTGGCGTCGGTACGAAATCATCCGTGGGGCTAGCGCTGGGGCTGATGTTCATGACGTTGCGCATTTCGTCGAACAGCGCGGTCTGCAAGCGCGTGCTTTGGTTATCGGGCGGTGCCACGGTGTCGCCTTCATCGCAGGGCGTTTCTTCCCACGGCACTTCCGGATCGGGCTTGCCGATGCCGCCGTTGTCTTCCAAGAACGCCTGCACCAAGAAGCGGTAGTAATCCATGCCGACGTTGTACAGGTTGACGTTGGCGCTGATCGCTTCGCCGGTGCGCGGATCAGAGGACGTCGGGCCGTAACCCAACAAGCCGCGAGTGGTCTCGATGTCCTGGTGCCAGACGATGAAGCTGTAGCGCAAGTCGCCGATGGTGCGCTCGATGCCGCCGTCGTTGAAGTCCCGCAATTCAACCCGGAGCGTGGCACCAGCGTCGGCCAACGTCTGGTTGGTCTCGGCGATGAAGCTCACCATGTCGGGTTTGTACATGGGCGGGAAGCCCTTCGAGAAATAGTAGATCACCGGATCGGTGCGGTTGGGATTCCAGCGCTGAATCAGGCTCTTCGCCGAAAGCAAGCCCGACATCGGGTCTTCGAAGGTGTTCAACACCTGGAAAGAACCGTAGCGCTTATTCACCGGATCTTTCTCGGCAATCACTTGGGGCACGTAGTTGTTCGGGCCCGGGCGATAGAACGAGAACTTATAATTGATGGTGGTGGTGCCGGCGTCGTACACAAACGAGGTCATGTCCCAGCAGCCGCCGTTGACCAGGATTTTGTAGTTCACTTCCAACGTGAACGCCATGTACTGGTCGGCATCATCCCACTCGAATGAGTCGGCCACCAAGTTGGTGGAAATTGGCGCGCCGCATTCATGCAGGAAGTCGCCGTAATACCACGCGATTTGGGCCACCGGGTCCATGTTGCTCTTCTCGAAGTCGACCTTGAACTTTTGCCGCTCTTGCCACGGCAACTCGGTGTTCTCTTCGAGGTAGTTGGTGCGCTCGCCGTCGAGGCTCTCACGTAGCTTCACATCCACGTGACCGCCGGCGAACTCCATCATCACCCGTTCCACCGAGCTCGAACGATCATCGTTCGGGTCGTTGGGGTTGTCGGGCTGGAGTTGACGCGCATCCAACATCTGCATGGCGTCTTCGGCAAAACGGAAACGCACGAGCTGCGTGTCGCTCTCCATGCCCGGGAACACGTAATCGCCCAAGACGTTCGGCGACGAGGTCGCGACCGTGGTCACCTTGAATAACCAGGTGTCATCGGTGCTGTTTGAGCCGAACTTGGGGTTGGCGTTGGTGAACGATTCTTTGGTGAGGTACACCGACTCGTTCATCAAACCGTTGCGAATCGGGCGGTGGTCCACGCAGGCGCTCGCAGCGAGCGCCAACAACACAAAGCTTAATAGTTTCATTTGTCGCATGGTGATTCTCCCTTACCGCCAGATCGCGGCCGACGTCGCGCGGTTGTCGGTCACGCCAATTTGCACACGGTTGTTGAGTGACGACACCGACAACAAGACGTTGCCGTTGGCCGAGTAATTGAAGACCAGGTCGCAGTTAGCGAACACTTCTGGGGTCACGTCGGCACGGAACTGCTCCACCGCGGTCGGCATGTCGACGCCATAGTGAATACCGAAGTCAGGGCACAAGTCGATGTTGCCCTTGAACATGCTCTGCGAAATCCGACCGATCAGGCCGTCGGCTTCGACGAAGAACGACATGACCGTTTCGCGGCCATACAGGCGCACCACGTCGGCCGGCACCCACTCGTACTTGCTGCCCGCCACTTGGCGGTAGTAGCCGTTTTGGTCATCCATCGGGTCGCCCGAGGTTTCCAAGCGAGTGAGGCCCGTGACCGTCTCGGTCCCCGTCTCCGGAGCGCGTCGGGTCGCCAACGTCACCGACAAGGTGGCCAGCTGCCGATCAAACGCTGTGACGCGAATACCGCTGCCGTTCAAGGCATAGGGGTTCGCGTAGGTGTCGCCCAGCGTGTCGGGTTGCGACATCGCAAGGGTGTAGAAGGCGTCGGTCGAGCCGGTCACCCGGTTGATGTCATTACGCAAGTCATCAAACACGGTGTCCACCATGTTGTGACCCTTGCCTACGAACACCGCGGTCACGGCGCCGAAGTTCATGCTGTACTGCACTTCGAGGCGTAGCGGCAGGTTGTCACCGGTACGCTTGAACGACACGTCGACCCAGGACCAGCGCTTGTCGTCGGTGGAGCCGAAGGTCTTCACGGCGCCCGCTTGGATGGCGCCGTCGTAGGTGAACACGTCGGCCACCACGTCGAGCAGCGGCTCAACCAAGAAGATCGGATCCAGCACGCGTCCATCCACCGCGGCCTGCTGAGCGGTGCTCATGTTTTCGTAGGCCGTGCGGATATCTGCCCAAACCACGGGGACCCAACTCTTGACGTCGTCGCCGTTGGTCCAGGTGAACTCACCAATGCGCTTGGCCGTGGTGGCGAGCGATCCGGCGGCAGTGAAGCCAGGTACGTCAATGAAGTAGGTGTGGAAGGGGTTGCCCACCGGGGCCGCCGCGTGCAGGCGGGCTTCCAGGCGTTGGGCGTATTCCACGGCCAGGTCTTCGGGCACAAATTCGGCCACGGCGGCGTTCAATTGCCGAGTGAAATCAATCTCATACAGGAGGTCGTTATCGTCCGGGCGAGCGCCGTCCGGAATCACCTTGGCTTTGGCGTCGGCCGCGGTTGCAGCCGAGGTATCGCGCCCGAAGCTTAAGGTCACGCCGTTGAACTCCACGTCCACGGCGTCGCGTTGGGTGTGGGTGGCGTAGTTGGCGCGGCCCAGCATCAGGTCGCTCTCGATGCACTTGTTCTTGAATTGAGCAAACGTCATGTCGGTGTCGAGCGACAGCACGCAGCCGTTCGGCAGCGCGGTGTCGGCGCCCGAGTCAAACGCGAAGCTCATCGGGCCATCGGTGGCGTTGCTGTCGAAGGTCACGCTGCCCAGCGACTCGAAGGTGGCGACGCGCACCAGGTCACTTTCGATGCCGGAGATTTTGCCGCGCGGGTCGAAGATCAGGTAGATGCCCGAATCTTGGAAGGCGACGATCGTTTCTTGCGGCACGCTCTCGTCGGGGGCGGTAAAGATGATGTCGCAGATATGGTCGGCCAAGCAATCGGTGGGCAAGGCCGCCGGGTTGGCACCGAAGAAGGTTTCGCGCACCATGCGGTACATCAGGTTGATGTTGTCGTAGTTGATCCAGGCGTTCGGCTTGCTGGCCTGTTCGGCGCGGCTTGAATACTCGTTGAGGATTTTTTGGTCGGCCGCACCCACGTTCAACTTGGCATATTGGCGCAATTCGAAGGTCACCGCGCGCTTCTCGTTGGTGGTGCCAATCGTGGTAGGCACCGTGTACTGGCCAGTGAGGGTGCCCAGGTAGCCGGGGTACAGCAGGCTGCCTTCCACCAAGCGCGTTTCTTCATTGAAGAAGATGATGACTTCGAAATTCGGGCCCCAGGTGTAGGCGTTCGCGTAAACGCCCGTGGGGTCGCAGAACTTGCCGTTGGTCGGGATGGACGTGAAGGTGTCGGGCACACCAATCAAGTCATCGGCGCTCTTGGGTGTACCATCGGCGTTCCAAAGCGGAATGCCACCCACCGAGACGTTCGGGATGATGGGCTGCTGCACCATCATCTGGATGATCGTTTGGTTCTGCGAATCATCGCAGAAACGCGCCCGGCCTGCGGCGTCGCCGCTGCTGGCGTCGTCGTAGCCTTTGCTACCTTCTTGCACCCAGCTGGGTTGGTTGCCGTACCCATTCTGTTGTGTGGGGTTACCGGTGTTGGGTTCGAAAACCTGATCCGGACCATCCTCGCAGCCGGCCAAGAGGCCAAGTGCGAACAGCCATGACAAACGGGCTCGCATCAAATCACCCTCCTTAACAGGGCTCCAAAAAGGCGCCGCAACGCGCGGCCTACTTTAATATTGCGGCGATCTCATGCCTCAACTGCGGGCACTTCGCAAGGTAGTCAAAGCAACTACCGTACAGCTGAAAAAAATGAGTAAGGGAGAGTTCTCCGCGTCACGGCGGTCGAGTGCACGCCGCGAGTGTGCCGCGGTGCAAACCAATGTTGGTAGAGTCTTTTGAGATCGCGAGGAGGGAGAGGAGAGCTTTGACAGTGAGACTAGCAGCCGGGCGCGATGGCGATCGGGTTGGTGGACTGGCTGCCCACGTCACGCATCGTCGGGGCGCCAAACGCCGGTACGTTCCAGGTGGCGCCGGTGGGGCCCACGCCGGTCATAGGCGGCATCAAGGCATCGCCACCGGGGAAGCTACGCGCGTTGCTCACGGCGTTTCGGACCAGGCCCACTTGGCCTGCGTGGCTTGCGGTCACGCCGTTCGGCGCACCCAGCGTCGCGTTCGAGTGCGGGTAAGGCACTGAGTTACCTTGCGCAAGGCCGATACCAGCAGAGATCGGGGGGCAAAGGACGACTGAAGGCATGGTAATCTCCTGTTGTTTTCAAAACGTGTAAACAACAACCTGTCATTTTTGCGTCATGGCCACCGGCTTCCCGGCGACACTCAGGTTGTCGGCATAAACCGCCCGGTGTTGCCAAAATCAGCGTCCAATCCGGCGAATATTTGCGCAGTGCTCGCAAGTGGTTGGTTTTAGATAACGTTTTGAAAACACGAACCTTTTTGCTCGACTTTGGCCTCTTCGATGAGCTTGTCAAGGTGCGCTGCAATGTTGATCTGCGCCAGTTTCATCGCGCCCGGGGCTAGCCCGGCGTAGATCTCCATGGCCAAGGTTTCAATGGTTTTTGGCTGCGACAACGCACGCACAATTGCTAGCTCTCGTTCCGCACGATGATCCAAATAGCGTTGGATTCGTTCACGCGCCAATGCCACGGGTGGCCCGTGGCTTGGCAGCATGAAACCCAACTCCAGTTGTAAAAGCCGCCGCAGTGAAGCGAGGTAGGCGCGCATGCCGCCTTCGTGTGGAGGTACCACCACGGTGCCGTTCGTTACCACCGTGTCGCCTGACAGCAACGTGTGCAGGCGCTCCTCATAAAAGCACAAGTGGCCGCGCGCATGCCCGGGGGTATGCAGGGCGCGCCAGCGCGCAGGGGGGCCCATAAGCATCGGCAGCTCAGTCACGTCGCCATCGCAGAGCAAGCGCGTGACGGTGAGCTTGCCGGCCAAGACCTCGGCGGTTGCCGGATGCGCCGCGATTCCCACTCGCAGCTCGCGGCTCAGGGTTGCTGCGGCGCCGATATGGTCGGGATGATGGTGCGACAGCCAGATTTCGCGCACATAGCGACCCTGTTGTTCGAGCGTACGCACGAATTGCAGGAGGTTGGCTTGTTCGGCAGGCTCCGGGGGCGCTGGATCGACCACCACCAATTCCGGTCCACCCAAAATGTAGCAATTGGTCCGCGTGGCAGGAGGTAAGGTGGGGGACAAAAGCGGCAGGATTTGCACGCCAGTCAACAGCTCAGCGCCGATGAGCGGTGGCCCCGGCTCGCGCGCGGCGAGTTGGGTACAGATCTCCGAAAACGCTCCGGCCTGGGCGAAGGCTTCAAGCGTCTTCAACACCGGGTATGCCAAAAACAACTCGCCCATCGCATGCCGCGCCAGCGCCGCGGGTGCCGTTAGCCACTCTCCGTGATCCAACTCACCCGGCCAAATGCTTGGCGTCTGACCCTCAGGTAGGGCGACCGCAAAGTACTGAGCCTCGAACATCGTGCGGCTGTAAGGCGGGGTGACCCACACGCCAATCGGTACCAGCCCTTCGCCATCTAACGTCAATGTGTGATGGTTTAGAAAGGTCGCGAACGTCTGGCTACGTTCAAGCACCGCTTTGCGTCCATCGTCCAGTTGCGCCTGTGACAAATGTTCAGCGCCCAGCGCTAAAAGCACGCCCGCCTCTTCAAAGAGCTCGCGGATCCCGGCTGCGACAAACGCTGAACGCGAGCGGGCGCGCTCGACCGGCAGCTCGTGATCAGCGATATCCACCGAGCCTCCCGGAAGTGCGTGAAAACCGCCCAAGAACGGCAGCTGCCGGCTGCGATGCACGATGTAGAACTCACGTCCGTACCCCCCTTGTCGATACAGCGCGGTCACGGCGGCCAGGCGCAGCGTGGTGTTCATGTCGGGCTCGTTGGTTTGAAGTCATCGGAACGCACACCGTAGCGTTTTAAGAGCCGGTGCAGGCTTTCGCGTTCGACCCCGGCGCGCGCAGCAGCGTGGGTGACGTTGCCTTGGAACTCGCGCAACAGCGCCACCAAGTAGTCGCGCGACACGCGATCACGGGCCGTCGTGAGCACCTCGCGGTAGGGGAGCTTGACCAACACCTCCACCGGTAGCGATCCCTCTTGGTTGTCCTGTAGCTCGGGCGGCAAGTCATGCGCCGTCAATTGCGGCCCCGAGGCCACCGCGACACCGCGCTCGATGGCGTGCTCCAACTCGCGGACGTTGCCGGGCCAGGCGTAGCCGGTGAGCACACGCAAGGCTTCGGGGGTCAGGCCGGTGAGGGTGCGGCCAAAGCTATGCGCGTGCTTCTCCAAGAAGTGCGCTGCCAAGAGCGGGATATCGTCGCGGCGCTCCAAGAGCGTCGGCAGTTTCACTGGAAAGACATGCAAGCGGTAGTAGAGGTCGTCGCGAAACTGGCCGGTTTTGGTTTCGGCCTTGAGGTCGCGGTGAGTGGCGGCAATCAAGCGTACATTCACCTTCACCGGTTCATTGTCACCCACGCGGCGCACTTCGCGCTCCTGCAGCGCGCGGTTTAGCTTGACCTGCACTTGCAACGGCAGCTCTCCCACTTCATCCAAGAACAACGTGCCTGAAGCGGCCGCCTCAAACAGGCCTGCCTTGGCTTGGGTGGCGCCCGTAAAGGCCCCGCGGGCATGGCCGAACAGCTCGCTCTCCATAAGCTCGGCGGGCAACGCACCGCAGTTCACCGGCACGAACGGACCATTGCGCCGGCTGCTCTGATGATGAATCGCGCGCGCCGCCAGCTCTTTACCTGTGCCGGTGGCGCCGGTGAGCAGCACCGTGATGTCGAGGGCGGCGGCTTGTTCCAACAGCCGGAAGACGTTTTGCATTGCCGGGCTTTTGCCCACCAGCTTATGCAACGCGTAAACCCCGTGCAGTTGTTGACGCAGGCTTGCGGCCTGTTCCTTCAGGCGTTTGCGCTCCAACGCTCGGGCTACTACGAGGAGGGCGGCGTCCGGATCGAACGGCTTCTGCAGGTAGTCATAGGCGCCTTGTTTCATTGCTAAAACGGCGTCTTGGACGGAGGCATAGGCCGTCATCATGATGACTTCGGTATCGGGGGAGCGACTCTTGGCGGCTCTGAGCACGGCAAAACCATCGGCGCCAGGCATTTTTAGGTCGGTGACGACGACGTCGAATTCCTGCGCCGCGATCAAGGCCAGAGCGCGGCCACCTTCGGCGGCGGTGCACAGCTCATAGTCGTCCCCCAGAATCTTGGCGAACAGCCGCACCATGTTTTCTTTATCATCTACGACCAGCACGCGCCCGCGAGTCATTGGTGGCCCTCGTATCGGGGTAAAGTAAGCGTAAAACAGGCGCCTGGCGCCGTTGGCTCGACAACCGTCAGGTCGCCGCCGTGGGCTCGGGCAATGGCTCGGGACACGGCCAGGCCCAGGCCGGTGCCCTGTGGTTTGGTGGTGAAGAACGGCTCGAACAGCCGCGCGCGTGTCGCCTCGCTGATGCCTGGGCCAGAGTCTTTGACACGTACCTCGACCCGTTGTGCGTCTTCGCGCAGTGTCACATCGACGCGCCCGTCGCTGCCGGCTGCCTCGCGGGCATTCTTCAATAGGTTCCAGATGATTTGTCGGAGCTTCAGGGCGTTGCCTGGCACGGTGGCGCGTCCTGATAGTGATATTTTCCCTGCGTCGTCGGGCGCCGAGGTGTCGAGCCTTGCGATTACTTCTTCGCAGACATCGTACAACTCTACAGGGGTGTCGCTCTGTTTGAGTGGCCGCGACAGATCCAACAGCCCTTCGACGATCTCTTTGCAGCGCAGGGTCTCGGCCTCGATGATGCTAAGCTCCTCTTGAATCGGCAGCTCGGTTTGCTTCTTGAGCACGCGAGCGTAACCCAAGATGACGCCCAACGGGTTGTTGATTTCGTGGGCGACGCCAGCCGCCAAGCGGCCGATGCCAGCCAGCTTTTCGCTCTGCACCAGTTGGACCTGATGTTCTTTGAGCGCCGCGGTCATCACGTTGAACTGCTCTGCGAGCGCACCGAACTCGTCGTTGGTACCGAGGTCGATGCGGGTGTCCAGGTCGCCTGCGGCCAAGCGTTTGGCACCTGCTTGCAGACGGTTCACCGGCCCTGTGATCGCGCGTACCACGAGTAGACTTACCGCCAGCGCTAACATCGGCGCGATCGTCAAAAAGACCAAGCTCCAATGAAAGGCCCGGCGTTGCACCGCGAGCGCAAAGCGATGCACCAGGGCGATCGACTCCTCAAAACGTTTGGCTAGGCTGTCGGTGTCGCGCTGAATTCGGCCGACCGTCGTAAGAACGCGGTTGTGCTCCGCTTGAATGCCAGCAGCGTCATGCGCCAGCACCGCTGGGACCAAGGTGTCACGAAAACGCTCGTCGAGCTCGTTACTCGCAGCGCCGATGTCATCCACCCAAGCGCGCTCATCGGCTTGTTGGACATGGGTGCGCATGGCCTGCACCAGTTCGTCGACCCGGGCCTTGGCGGCGGCATGCAGGCCCATGTGGCTGTCGTTGCCTAAAATGATGGTGTGGGCTTGATGGGCATACTGATCGCGTACCGCGGCGGCTAGATCTAAGGCGGTGCGCATCCCCTCGACGCGACGTTTCGTTTGAGTCAGGCCCTTTGCGATGTCGGTGAAGCCCACGAGCGCGAAGCCCGAGGCGGTGGCATACAGCGCAATCAGCGCGCCAAACGCGGCCAACAGGCGCCATGCAGTCTTGGGACGCGTTTTGGACATGAGGAGTCTCCGCATTTGGGTACGCTAGGCCAACGTCGAGGAGCGCGTAGTCCTGCGCTTCCCCAGGCTCTGCCTACCTTACAACGTTTGTCGCAGATGTGTTGTATCAAGCGATTGTGGTTTTCGTACGCAGGTTTTGCGCAACTAGCTCATCGTTCCGCCGACAATGCTGCAGATGCACATAGGCAGGCGCACCTGTCGGCGCGAAGGAGCTATCATGACGCTGTCCAAAATTGGCCCGACCACGAACGTTGTTGCGGGTGCCAGCCTCCAGGTTGCGGAGTCGTTCACGGCGGCAGCTGCGCCAGGGCCGAAATACCAAAGCACCAGCGCCGACAACGTCGACCGCCTGAGCACCAAGGTCTTTTCGTGGACCGATTTGCGCTTTCCGGTGAAGACCCAGCCGCTACCGGCTTACGCTCACAGTCTGGTAGCTCAAGACGTCTGGGCGCGCCTGTTGGGTGACCCTTCTGAGCCTAAGGTCACCAAGCACAACTTCCCCGCCGACGGCCTGAAAGTGGGCGCCACCTACCAAGCCACGGTGGTTTACTACATGGCCGGCATCTGGAACGTGGAAGGCAAACAGAGCTTTACGGTAAAAGAGCGTACCGAGAGGGTGATCGACAACAAGCTAACCTCAGTGTTCGTGGTGGCCTATACCGGCACCGCGCAGTACGGTTCGGCCAAAGGCACATTCTACTTTGACCCCGCAGCACAACGCATTGTCGGTTCTGCTGCCTAAGTAAGCGTTGCGACAAAAGCTTTTTGTCCACCCACGAGGCTCTGGTTGGGGCACCAGGGTGTCAATAAGGCCGATTTCTCGGCAACTTCGTTAAAACTCCACCGAAAATGAAGTCACGACCGGCTTTGCTTTACCGCCGGCACTGGAGTCATGGATGTCACGCGTGGCCTCGGTTTTCGATAAAAACGTCAGCAGTTACAAGGCGTTAGGTTCGGAACGGGCCGTTGTTCAAAATCTCGATAGTCGCCCGGCGAAGGCGCTTACGGGCCCCAAGTTGTGTACGGGGGCCGGGATCGCTATGTGGGTTGACGCGACTCCAGCCACCAAGAAGCCTGCACCCGCCAAGCCTGCCCCAATTCCAGCGGCGTCTGCACCGACCGCGGCTGAGCTGGGGTTGACACCACGGGTGATGGCTCAGGAGATCCTTAAAGGCGCCTGGTCGGCCGTGTCGGGGGTCGGCGCGTCGTTCAAGAAGCATCCTTACGCTACCACGGCGGTTGCCGTTGGAGTCGCCGCGCTGCTATTTGAGTTCCCGATTTGCGGCGCAGGCTTGTTGGTGTACGGCACCGGCTCATCGTTGTGGGAGATCTACAAGGGCCTAAAAGAGTTCAAGAAAGGCGTGCAAGACCGGTCGCTTTACGAGGCCGATGCCGGGCTCGAAGAAGTAGGTCAAGGGGCCTTGGGGGTAACGCTGTCTGCCGTGGCCGTGACCTGGGGCGGGTTGCCATCATTGGGCAGCGCTGAGAGTGCCGTCGCCGCACACGCCGCCGATGCGTCCAAGCTTAACCCCGCCATGCTGTTCCACGCTATCGACGACTTGCCAGTGTTACTCGCCTCGTTGAATGCCCATCAGGCTGCCGGCGCCGACGCAAAATAGTCGGCGGCAAGCGAGGCGCCCAACAACATCGGCTCCAAACGCCATCATGTAGGTGCAAGTACGAGCGAGCGAAAAATGCTCGGCGCCTTTGTTTTGCCGTTTCTGAACCGGGATGGTAGTACCCCGGGCAGGTATTAGGTGACAGGGCGTATGCGGCACCTATCTTAGATGTCTGAAGGTCTGGTGCGCCCACCGCGGTGGTAGAGGATCTCGTGGCAAAACGCGAACATAGTGGCACGCTGGTGTGTTCCTTCTGCGGCAAGAGCCAGAAGGAAGTGAAAAAACTCATCGCAGGGCCCACGGTCTATATTTGCGATGAGTGCATCAACTTGTGCAACGACATCATTAAAGAAGAATTCGAAGGTGTTGAGGCCAACACCAAGGAACGCTTGTCGATTCCGAAACCGTCGGAAATCAAAGCGATCCTCGACGACTTCGTGATCGGCCAAGAGCGCGCGAAAAAGATTCTGTCGGTGGCGGTGCACAACCACTACAAGCGCATCGACACCAAAACCGGCATCGACGACGTCGAGCTGCAAAAGTCGAACATCTTGCTTTTGGGTCCTACCGGCTCAGGCAAGACACTGTTGGCGCAAACGCTGGCGCGCATCCTTAAGGTGCCGTTCACGATCGCCGATGCTACGAGCCTCACCGAGGCAGGCTACGTGGGCGAAGACGTTGAGAACATCATCGTCAACCTGATGCAGGCGGCCGAAGGGGATATCGAAAAGGCACAGCGCGGCATTGTTTACATCGACGAGATCGACAAGATCGCGCGCAAGAGCGACAACCCCTCCATCACCCGCGATGTCTCGGGTGAAGGGGTGCAACAGGCCCTGCTCAAAATTATCGAAGGCACCGTGGCCAATGTGCCGCCCAAGGGTGGTCGCAAGCATCCGCAGCAAGAGTTTATTCAGGTGGATACCACCAACATCTTGTTCATCTGCGGCGGCGCTTTCTCGGGGTTGGATCAAATCATCGAGCGGCGTATGGGCAGGCACGGCCTGGGGTTCAACGCGCCCATCGCGCGCAAAGAAGAGATGTCGTTGACGCAGACGCTCACCCATGTGACCAACGAGGATTTGCTCAAGTACGGGCTCATCCCCGAGTTCATTGGACGTTTGCCGGTGGTGGCGGCGTTGGGTGAGTTGGATGAAAAGTCGCTGATCCGCGTGCTCACCGAGCCCAAGAATGCCATCACCAAGCAGTACAAGAAGCTGTTCAAGATGGATGGCGTCGAGCTGACCTTCACCGAGGGGGCTTTGCGCGGTGTGGCCAAGAACGCGATTCAACGCAAAACTGGCGCGCGCGGCCTTCGGGCGATTTTGGAAAGCGCGATGCTGGATGTGATGTACGACATTCCGAGCCACTCGAACATCCGCGAGGTGGTGATCTCTGAGGATGTCGTGACCCGCAAAGAGAAGCCGCTCATTGTTTACGAAGACAAGCGCGAAGCGGGTTGAGCCCAAGGTTAAGCTCGGCTCCCTGCCGCAAGAAGGTGTGTCATGGGTGATGTTCGTTTGTTGCCGCTGTTACCGCTGCGCGACATCGTGGTGTTTCCGCACATGATGGTGCCGTTGTACGTGGGGCGCCCCAAGTCGATCGCGGCAGTAGAAGAGGCGATGCGGGGCAGCCACGAGATTCTGCTTGCGGCCCAGAAGCGCGCCAAGACCAACGAGCCGGTCACCGACGATATCTACCTCACCGGCACGATTGGCGAGGTGATGCAGCAGATCAAGCGCCCCGATGGCACCGTGAAGGTGTTGATTGAGGGCAAGCGCCGCTGCCGTGTGCTGCGCTTCATTCCGAACGATGGCTTTTTCGTCGCGGAGGTGGAGGAGCTCGACGAGGTCTCGGAGAAGAACACCGAGGTGGAGGCGCTTATTCGCACCACCCACGAGGCGTTCGGCAACTACGCCGAGCTGTCGCGCAGGCTGCAGCCAGACGTGCTGCAAAGCATTAAAACCATCGATGACCCAGGACGGCTGGCCGACACCATCGCGGCGCATCTGCCCGCCAAGCACCCCGACAAGCAGGGGCTTTTGGAAATGCTGTCGGCACGTGAGCGCCTGGACCGACTGCTGGAGCTGTTGCGCGCGGAGATTGAGGTCTTGCAAGTGGAGCGCAAGATCCGCGGGCGCGTAAAGCGGCAGATGGAGAAGAGCGAAAAGGAGTACTACCTAAACGAGCAGATGCGGGCGATCCAAAAGGAGCTGGGCGACCGCGACGAGTTCAAGACCGAGCTCGCGGAGCTCGACGAAAAGCTCAAGGCCAAGAAGATGCCGGACGACGCCCGGCAAAAGGTCGAAAAAGAGATCAAGAAGCTCAAGATGATGTCGCCCATGAGCGCGGAAGCGACCGTGGTGCGTAACTACATCGATTGGGCGTTGTCGCTGCCGTGGCAGGAGTACACCACCGACAAGCTGGAGCTGACTGAGGCCGAACGGATCTTAGACGAAGACCACTACGGCCTGGAAAAGCCCAAGGAGCGCATCGTCGAGTACCTGGCGGTGCAAAAGCTCGTCGAACGAATGAAGGGGCCGATTCTCTGTTTTGTCGGGCCTCCAGGCGTTGGCAAAACCTCGCTGGCACGCTCCATTGCGCGGGCCACCGGACGCGCCTTTGTGCGCCAATCGTTGGGCGGCGTACGCGACGAAGCCGAGATTCGCGGCCATCGGCGCACCTACATCGGCGCGATGCCGGGCAAAATTATCCAGGGCATGAAGCGGGCGGGTGCCTCTAACCCTGTGTTTTTGCTGGATGAAATAGACAAGCTCTCCAGCGATTTCCGGGGTGATCCGGCGTCGGCTTTGCTCGAAGTGTTGGACCCCGAGCAGAACAACACGTTTAACGACCATTACCTCGACATGGATTACGATCTGTCGCGGGTGATGTTTATTTGCACCGCCAATACGCTGCAGGGGGTGCCGCCGGCGTTGGAAGATCGCTTGGAGATCATCCGCATCGCGGGTTACACCGAGCTTGAGAAGATGGCGATCGCCACGCGCTACCTCATCCCCAAGCAGCGCACCGAGAACGGTTTGAAAGACCAAACCTTGGAGTGGGGCGATGCCACCACCCAAGCGGTGATTCAGCAGTACACGCGCGAAGCAGGGGTGCGGCAGCTGGAGCGCGAGATCGCGAGCGTCTGCCGGAAAATCGCCAAAGAGGTGGTGAAGGACCCGAGTACCTCCACCCATCGAGTCACGCCGAAGCGGGTACGCAAGTACCTAGGCGTGCCGAAGTTCCGCGATAAGAGCCGTGAGGAGCAAGCCGAAATCGGCATGGCCACGGGCCTCGCGTGGACGCAGATGGGCGGCGAGATTTTGCAGATCGAAGCCACAACGATGCCTGGCAAGGGCAAGCTCACGATCACCGGCAAGCTGGGGGACGTGATGCAGGAGTCGGCGCAGGCGGCGATGAGTTACGTGCGCTCGCGCGCCACGTCGTGGGGCCTAGACAAGGATTTCTACTCGTCTATCGACATTCATATCCACGTCCCAGAAGGGGCGATGCCCAAGGATGGGCCGTCGGCCGGTATCACCATGGCCACCGCACTGGTGTCGGCGCTTACCAAAATCCCGATTCGTCCGGACGTGGCGATGACTGGGGAGATCACGCTGCGCGGGCGGGTGTTACCGATTGGCGGCCTGAAAGAGAAGGCGCTGGCGGCGCACCGGGCCGAGATCCGCGAGCTGATCGTGCCGAAGGAAAACGAGAAGGACCTCGAAGAGATCCCTGCGCACGTGCTGAAGGCTATTCACTTCCATTTCGTCGACCATATCGACGAGGTGTTGAAAGTCGCGCTGCAACTGGAATCGCCCGACGAGTTTTTCGCCAAGGCGCGCGCCGCAGCAGAGAGTAAAGTGACGCCCGACAAGCGCGATGATGATGCTCACTCTGGTTCGCAGATGCGTGCCGCGGCCGAGCCCACGCCTGTCCAATAAGCCTTTGCGCAGGGGTCGCGCTTGGGTGGTGAACGGATCGCATGGCAACCGATGAACGCTTTGATTGGGTGGAGAACACCACCAAGGTAGCAGCAGTCCTCGGCTTTAACCCGATCCGCGTGCGCTTCAAGTTGCAACGCCTGGCCGATCGTTGGGCCTCAAGGGTTAATCGCGCCCAACTAGACGTGAAGCATTTGGCCTACGAGCACCAAACCTGTCCGGAGTGCGGTCGGGTGCTAGATCGCACTGAGCGACGTTGCCCTGGTTGCGATACGGCCTTGGGCACGCGTCCTCTGCATCTGTTGCGGCGTCTTGGGCTCGTGTCACCGCGCGTGGTGTCTGCCAGTGCTCTACTCGCTGCGGCGATCATGTTGGCATATGCCCGCGTGATGGTTGCGAATCAGGGTGCGGGTCTGATGGGCTTTTCGTCGTTGGAGTTGGTGCGCTACGGCGCGTTGTTCGGCCCAGCCTTTCATGCGGGCGAGTGGTGGCGTCCGGCCACGGCCATCTTCATGCATATTGGCGTGCTGCACTTGGGTTTCAATCTGGTAGCGCTGATGCAAATAGGCCCCGGGATTGAAGAGTTGTTCGGCCGCGGCCGCATGCTTGTGACCTTCATGGTCACCGGTATTGCCGGGTTTTTGCTGGGAGATTGGCTCAATCCTGAGGGTCTCACGGCGGGCGCGTCAGGCGCGATTATGGGGTTGGCCGGCTTGGCAGCTGGTTGGGGGCAGCGGGATGGGACCTCGGCAGGTCGCGAGGTGCGTAACCGCATGCTGAAGTGGCTCGCCTACACCACGCTGTTTGGTT
>JAKLEG010000600.1 GCA_022703175.1 Myxococcota bacterium
TGGCTGCCACCTCAGGGTCGACGTCCCCCCCAGGCCCCATGCCCATATGCGGCGACGCCGCCACCTGCGTAAATCCGAGTGCCACCAGTGCGCGCGCCATCTCCAAGGCCTCATCGAGGTCACGCGCGTAGGAGCCACAAAGCCCACCTGCCGTTGCCCAAAGCGAGTCTACAACTGTAGTTATGTCCTCACTTTGACGGTTGCTCTACTATCCGGTGGTGACGACGATGGAGCGAGCAGGGCCAAGCGAAATTGCGGGCGGTCCCGTGGATGCGGCTACGTTTCGCAAGCTCTGTCTGTTGGTTTACGAGCAGGCGGGGATTCGTTTGCGTCCCGGCAAGGAGGCGCTGGTAGGGGCGCGGGTGGCAAAACGGCTGCGCGCCTTAGGCCTTGCTAGCGTGCGTGAGTATCTGAATTTCCTCACCGAGGATAACACCGGCCAGGAGCTCATCCACTTCGTGGATGTCATCACCACCAACTACACCCGATTTTTTCGTGAGCCCGAACACTTTGAGGTTCTCTCTCGCTTTGTGCATGCGCATTGGGCTCTGGGTCGGCATCGGCTGCGTGTGTGGTGTGCGGCTGCGGCCACGGGCGAGGAGCCGTACGCGCGTAGGAGCCACAAAGCCCACCTGCCGTTGCCCAAAGCGAGTCTACAACTGTAGTTATGTCCTCACTTTGACGGTTGCTCTACTATCCGGCTAACAGTTGTGACAACCGCGGAGACCATAACTGCCGATTCCGTCGTTCGGTTGGCACAGACCGACATTTGTAGTCGATGCGCCGACCCGGTGGCTCCAACTGGTTTGGTCCTCAACGAATACATCTGCCTTCAACCGTTTGATTTGGAGTATCCGCAGTCGTGGCTGAACCCTCTCGACTACTACCCGGACCTGGGCAAGAAGACGCTGAGGATCTGTGTACGCGATGAACTCGGAGAGCCAGCGACAGGGCATGTGACTGCTTCGCTTGCGCCTGATCCCGGCGGTGCAAGCGACTTCGCTGTACAGCCGGCGATCAATCGACTAGACGCGAGGCTTGCGACCGGTCCCCGGGGCGAGATCGTCGGCGGTCTGGCAGAGTTCGTCTTGGACGCCGCTTCGTTGAAGAAGACGCAGCAGCTGTACGCTTCGTTCAATTGGGACGAAGCATCAGCCCCGCCCTCTGCAGCGGGCATTGCCGTCCTTAGTGTACGTCACAACGGCAACGTTAGGCTGAACGAGGTCGCAAGCGGGCAAGCAGTCTATGTGGCAACAGAGATGGACCGTTCGAGCGGTATCTACCTCACGATTCCGAACTGGGACGCTTCAACTCTGGTTCCCGGGGCGATGAAGGTCGGTCACTACCTAACTTCCTTCGCGAACCGCCGTGTCGACTCAATCCAAGTCATGTTGAATCAAACCGTCGCACGGCACGCCAAGGCAATTCGTCGCTATGAGGACCGCGTGAATCCAGTTGGTGCGGGTAAAGGCAACGGTCTGCCCGAAGATGGCAACTTCACAGAGCCCACCAAGATAGCGTTGAAGCTCTTCAAGCAGCATTTTGGATTTGCGACGTGCGACAACAACAGCCTTGCCAACAACGGCATTTGCGACGATGTCGCTACCACCTATTTCATGGGTGACGCAGAGGCAGCCATCAAAGAGGAATACGGCCTAAATATTGCCGCACCGGTGGTGGCGAACGCACTGCTCCTCAACGGCGGCGCCTTCGACCCGAACAGTATCGTTGATGATTTCGTGCTTGTAAGAGAGGGAAGCTTCAACGCCGCTGACCGTTGTTTTGGGCAGACGAGTTTAGTGAGTCCCACGACTCCGTGCTCGTCGGTGAACGCTGGGTTGCTTGAGATCTACGAGAACATCGTCTCTGTGTTCGTCAGGCGGAAGCTTGAGGCGATTGAGTCGTATGTGGAACTCCAAGATCCCATAGCGGCCGGGTATTGGCAGTCGAGACCGTGGGAGATCGCTGCGGACGGTGGCATCGACGGGATCGACGAGTTCCGGCAAATCATTCCCAACACTGCGTCGGCTCTAGATGCAGCAGGGTGGGGTGACAACGACGGCGACGACACGGACGACGACGCGGACGCGGCATATCGAGCCAAAGTGAATGAGCTCGATGATGGTAGAATAGGTGTTTCTTACAACTGGACCGGATCACACATGACGGGCTTTGTAGCGCGGGCGTTCGCGCGAAATCCTGCGTACTGGAGTCAATTTACAGCACTCGAGAAAGGCAACGTCTTCGAAGCCATCGTAAACAATCTCCCACCGCCGTGGAAGATGGCCGCTCCTGCTTTGGCCGATGTTCCAGACAGTTTGTGGTCAGATCCGAAACTGCCAGGCATGACGTCCGACGAATACAAAAAGTACATCGGGCCGCCTGTTAACCCGGCAAAACGGCAGTACCGCGCCGGGTATTGGGCCGGAATAGACTGCTCCGGTATGGCATGGGTTGCAGCAGAATATGCGGTGCGAGGTGATGCTGCCCTTGAGTCGTGGACACATCCGCGTTGGGTGAATTATCCGAACAATCTTGCAGACACCAACAACGTTGACTACACGCTTGGTAGAAACGGCACCTCGGTGGGAAGCTTCGTGGACGGCTCGCTGCAGCGAGGCGATGCTGCGGGGAAGGCTTCGCCGTCCAACTGGGTAGTTGTTGCCGTTGAAGATGCCTTGGTTCACCATGAGCCTGCGGCGGACGGGGTTCCAGATAAGTCGCTCCGAACCTATGTCAGAGCCGGTGATTTGATGGTGACGGCCGACCATGTTGGCACAGCCTACACTGACGGAACGATCACAACCGAAGGCGCCGACCAGATTTGGAGCATTGAGGCTCACGGGGTGGGCTCTTACAACGTTGCAGTAGATACCGCGAGGTTCGGTCGAAAGGTTTTGATCCGAGATCTATCAATCAACGGCAAGTGGGCGCCTCGCATCGCCTTGAGAGAGGTCATCTGGCAATGACAACGACACAACATTGTTCCGTGCTACGTGCCAAAATGCGTCGCTGGGTTTCTGCAGGGACTGTCTGTCTAGGACTTTTAACGACAAGCCGTTCGTCAGCGGCGGCTGCATATGATGTTGTTGGCGAGTTTCCGATCGGGTCCGACATCGGAAGCCTTGGGCGAATACGCGGCGACACAGGAGTGGATACGGCAACATTATCGAGCATCGACCAAGACGGTGTTGTGTATCTCAAGGACCATGTGAACGGTGTCTTGGTTCGGTTCTACCCGACAAGTGGGGTAGTTGCCACCAAACGCGGCGCATTGATCGATAATGCGATGGCACTCGCGGTCGACACGATCCGCTTGCCAAGTGGTAGGTATTTCTCTTCATATACCCGTCCGGTTGGTGGACCATTTGTTGCGCCAAATCCTGGTTTGATTCGCATCGAGGATGCTTCCGGCGCCGTGTTTTCAGAGAGATCTGTTGTTGGAGCGGGCCGGCCATATCTGCTGCCAAACGGCAATCCTGCCGTATCATTGTACGGCCCAGGGGGTTCAATGTGCCGGCTCTCACTACCTTTGACCCCCGCGTTCTCACGAGCATTGACCCCGGGGTCACCCATCTGCGTAACGCATGTACAATCTCTCAGTTCGCCTTTCGTCGTCCAGCGCC
>JAKLEG010000601.1 GCA_022703175.1 Myxococcota bacterium
TTTGCCAGCTCAACCACGTCATGAACTTTGACTACCAGCTTCATCAGGCCGTCTCGGATTATCACTTTCTTGCTCCCTTTGCCCTGTCGGGCTCAAGGGGCCAGACACCAAAAACTTTACGCTACCAGTCGCCACCCTCGGCGGGACACCAGCCATCGCCATCTGAATCTGTCTCGCAGTTGGCCCAACAGCCGGGTTTGTCGTCGTGGCAGTCCCACGGCGCTATGGAAGTAGCGTGACCCTCGGCCGCACTGCATGCAAAGTCGGTCTGTGTCGGTACGATGACCACCGGAAAACGCCTGCTCCCGTCACGATCGTAATCAAGGAAACAAAGCTCCGAGCCGTCACAGTCCTCGTCAGCATTCGTTCCAGGGAGTTCTTCCGCGCCCGGATATGCCCAGTTCTTGCTGTCGTCACAGTCGATACTTGTCGACGTCAGTTCGGACGCGAGCTTGTGGTTCGGGAGTCGCCAGCACTGAGTCCAGGTGTCGCCCGGTGAGTATCCGTCACCGTCGCCGTCGAGGTACCAAACCGTGCTCGGATTTATGGCACCAATAGTGGGCTCGCAATCCGCGTTGTTGGTTACCCAACCACCTGGAACACCGCACACGGCAGTCGCCGACCCTGCACCATAGCCGTCGCCGTCGTAATCCCAATAGCGCGTACTGCAGGTGTTGTGGCAGGTGTTGGCAAGAGCAGCGGACTCGTCGCAATCTCCGCCATTTCCCACACACCAACCGTCGTTGTCTGGGTCGGTGCAAGTGCTCCAACAGCCCGGCTTGGTGTCGCTGCAGTCCTGTCCGAGAATCGGCGCCGCCGACGTGGCCCAGCCATCACGGTCGGCGTCTGAAGCACACCCCGTGGGGGCCGCTGTATAGACTCGCGACAACTCGCTGATCCAGACGCCGTACGGAGCGTGATCGACCACGTCGGTGCGGTTCGAATGCACGCCGGCAACGAACCATCCAGACGAGTACTGGGCACAGGACCTCCCCCAATAATTGCCGTACAGAGGTGTCGTCTGGCTGTCGGCGCTGAACCCCAACGAGGAGAAGAGCGGCCAACTGGAAATCGAAGTAATGTCGTTCTGGCGCAAGACAAGCGAAGCTTGGGTGCGAACGCCGTATGCCGATCCAGATATTGAGTTGTAACGAACAACGGTCCCTGTGGCACCGGTGGTCACATAGACACCGTAAACATCTGCTACGATCCTGTTGCTCTGCGCGATCGTGCTGGTCTTCCCCGAGTTGACAAGTATCCCGACATCGACCTGCTGGATGCGGCAGTTTTTGACTCTGGTGCTGTTGGCATTCACCACAACGGCGGTGCCGGTACGATCGCCAGTTATTGTGTTGAGGGCGCAGTCCAGCGTCACACCGTCGCCATTAATCTGTATGCCGGTGGTTTGTGGTCGCGTTAGCGTGCACGTCTTGGAGGTGTTGTTCCACGAGCCAACTACTGCGGTACACCCCCCACCCGTTGCCGAAAGATAGATCGTCGCTGGCACTGGCTGCACCCAGACCTGGTGGCGTGCCTTACCCAACGTCTGAGAGTAACTGAATGATCCCCCGGCATCGGACTTGCCAGCGGTCCTGTTGTCATAGGTGCCATCAAATACGAAGACATCGCCATGCGGGCGCAAGCCTGAAAGCACAACGTCCGCCTGCTTGTCGTTGCCCGTGGCCAAAAACTCCATGCGAATGCCGTCAGCAGCAACCGCAATGGATCCCTGCACTTGTGCGGCTATTTGGACGCGAACACTGCCCACCGAGAAGTCCGTGCCAACAACATCATCGAGCGCCTGCACCGGGTTCTCGGGCACCAGGCCGAATGTACCGGCCTCCTCGGTGAGTGCCTCGGCCTCGCAAGTGTCGGCGTTCCACGCGGCACCCTCGAGCGTTTGCCAGGCGCCGTCTTTCAGGCGCGAGAGCGCAAGCTTGGTGCTGGCGACGAGTGGCCGGGTGTTCTTCTTGCACTTGATGTGCAGCTTGACCTTCTTTTTGAAGGCCGTGTTCGCAGGGCCCATCTGATAGGCAGGGCCCAAAATCTCGGGGGCGTCGCGCACGGTTGGGTCGTCGGCCGCGGCCTCGCCGACGCTTAACTCGGTGCCGTCGGGCACCGCGCCGTCAGGAATATCGGCAGTAAATACGGAATCATCGGGCTCTTCGCCGGTACCCTCGTCGCCCCCTTGCGTGGTGTCCGAGGGCGGCGCCGGAGGTGTAGAGAGGCGGCCGCCGTGAACGCCGACGACGCCTTTGCCGATCAGAACTGGCCTTTCTGAGGTCTCGTCGCCGCACCCGGCGATGAGAGCTAACGAGCCAGCCAGAAGAACCGCAGGCACGAATCCACATGGGGAACAGAAAACGAAGAACGAGAACAAAGACGCGACACGGCGGCAGCTCTGCCGCAACAGACTGGTCATCATCATTTCGACGGATCCCCCGACACCTGTGGATTTCCCCCAGGGGGCACAAAGCGTTTGCGTGCAATTGCCGACATTTGATTGAAAAGTCAACATCATAATAGGGCTGCAGCATTTGTAGCGTATCGCTCTCTCGTAAAATGCGATGGCAGCTACGTTACGACATGGTGCCGCTGAATGTGTCTCTATTTGAGAGACACCCAAAGGCGCTGTTCGCCCGCGCCTAGCAAGGTCGGCCGGCGTTTCTTGCTCGTTGGACGTGCGAGCGTAGCAACAGGCGTCTGGGAGGCCTGTCTCTCATTCAGAGACGATTGTTTTGGGGGTCGCAATCACCCACAATTACAGGGGGTTAAGAGTCTCTGCGCGGGGTGCACGCCTTGTCACGAGGCCAAGTTATCACTTCAGGAAGCGACGCGTCGTCGGCTCGGATACATCTTCCGCCAGACGACATGGCGATAGCTGAGAAGGTCGGCCACTGGCGCCAGGTCAGGTTGGCGAGCGGCGAAGCGTGCGAGCTGCGCTCGGAGGCGGGATAGGGCTCGATCGGCAGGTCGGCTGATTGCCGAGGGAGTCACGCAGTAATGCTTCGCAAGTGCCGCGTAGGTGGCCCGCGGCAACACTTTGCCTCGAATTTCCAACCCGAACCGCCTGCCGAGGATGAGCCGCTGTCGCGCGACGAGCCTGCCTATCGCTGTCTGAAGCCACCCCTGTGCGCGTGGGTAAACCTGAACTGCGTCAATTTCGGCCTTTTCAAGCTCGGCACGGCACCGGCGTGCGTGTTGGGGCAGGTCGTGTCGGAGGATTGCGACATACAAGGCCAGCCAGGGATCGCTGACCGGCACCTGAACCGCCATGGGCTTTTCTAGCTCTGTCTCTGCAGCGGACAAGCCGTCCTCCACCTCGCAATGCCACGCAGCGCGCACCGATCCTTTGGCAAGCTGTGGGGGTATTGCCTGCCGCAAGTGCGGACCTCGCCAGTTCACACGCCGACACGCCAAGAGCGTTGCCACATGAGCAAGGTCGGGCGAGCGGCCGGCAAGGTTCTGCAGCTGCTTGTGGAGATGGTGTAGGCCCTGCGTGTCGATTCCCACGACCTTTGACCCCTCTGGCCTAAAGTTTCTCACGAGCATTGACCCCCCTGCACCTGGAGTTTCCCAGGAGCATTGACCCCTCTGCGTGACCTGAACCCATGACGCTGCCAACC
>JAKLEG010000602.1 GCA_022703175.1 Myxococcota bacterium
CTGCGACGATGGCGCCGACAACGACCAGGACGGCACCACCGACTGTGATGATGACGACTGTGAAGGTAGCGACGCGTGCCGGGCCACCACAGTCCCTGAGAATAGCTACACCCGCTGCCACAACGGCCAAGACGACGATGGTGACAGCTACATCGACTGCAACGACTGGAACTGCGACGCCTTTTGCTCCACCGAGGACACCGCCACGCTGTGCGACAACGGCCTCGATGATGACGACGACGGCTACATCGACTGCGACGATTGGGACTGTGAGGATCTGCCCATTTGCGCCGCTCCAATCGTCCCCACCACCTGCGTCGCCAACGCCCAGGCAAGCTGCGACGCGACCGTCTGTGCCGCCGAGCGCGGCTACTTTGGCAGCTGCGGTGCCGGCTGCGGCGTCTTTCCGACCCCGGAGTGTATCGCATCCTATTGCGGCGGCGCCCTTCATGCCTACACCGACTGCATGTTGCGCAATTGCACCGCCCTCGCTGCGTGTGGCAGTGCCTGCGAGCAAGGTTGCACCACGCTTGCGCCGTGCAACGACATCAGCTTTGAGACGTGCCTACAAAGCTGCGCCACGGTAAGCCCGAGCGACATCTTGCTCCTCACGTGCGGCGCTCTCGTCGACTGCAACACGCTGCCGAGTTGCACCGAGCTTTCGACAGGGTGCCCCACTGGGGATTGGCCGTGCGGCGACGGCAGCTGCGTCCCTGTTGCCGAGGCCTGCGATGGTAGTGCCGCCTGCCAAGACCAAAGCGACGAGACCCTCGCTTGCGAGGCCGAAGCTTGCCAAGAGGGCACGCGCTTGTGCGACGGCACGTGCACGAGCTGTCCCACCCACGCCGCGCTCAGCCACTGCGAAGCCGGAGCCTGCGTCGTAGATACCTGCGAGCTTGGCTTCGACATCTGCGACGACGGTTGCTGCCCCTTCGAAGGCGGCTGCTACTCGTATGAGTTCGCCTGCAACGATGGCACGTGTGTCCCCAACAACAAGCAATGTGACGGCATCCTCGACTGCGTAGACCACTCGGATGAGGATCAGCGCTGCCCGAACGTGGCCGTGCTTTATGACCCCACGCGCCCCTCACTCGACTACGAGTGTACTGGGACAACCCTGACACACGAGGAGCTTGCCGGGCTCTTCGATCCGGGGACGAACAAGCTCACCATCGACCCGCATCTGATACCCTACAGTCGGAGTTGTAACGATCTCACCGGCTGCACCGCGTGGACTGCGGCGTCGTATTACAGCTCCTACGCCTTCGACATCCGCTATGAGGCCAGCGGCACCCTGTCCTATGTCGCGTCGCGAAGCTACCCCACGACGGAGGGCTATACGGTCATCGACGAACCCGACTTCATCGTCTACGGCTTGATGGGCTGGGACCTCCATGAAACAACGCCCGTGCGTGTGCGCTTCGCCCACGACGAGGGCGGTGGCGCCTGCGTGCAGATGACCTTTCCATTCGAGCAGTACATCTACGACGGCGTGAACCATGAGTACTTCGCGGCCGGTAAGACCGTGCGCCGCGCCCCTCTGTTGGGCAGCCCGTATGGCGAGCCACCACCTGACCCGGGCTTGGCCTACCACTGCAAGAGCGCCCCAGCCTCCCTCGTCGACATTGCCGCCGCGTGGTTTGCGCCGGGTACACTTTCGGCCTCACTTCCGTTAGACACGCGTGCAGTGACCTCCGTGTGGCGCAACTGCTACGTGCACACCGGTTGCAGCGCATGGGGCACGCGGACCCCCGATACCACGCTCACTCAACTCTTCGTCCAGGACGGTTCGCTGCGCGTCGGGATGCGCACAGGTTCGTACAACTATTCGAGCGTCGCGGTCACCGATGGACTCTTCAGCGGAGCGGTTTCCGACTGGACGGTATCGGGCCACGTAGCCACCAACTGTGTCGAAGCCCTTTACCAAGGAACCAATAGCTTCGATCTCCAACCGAGCCTCGACGCATACGCGTGGGAGCACGTCTGGCGCTAGCACTCGTCCGGATTGACGGCGGGCGTTCACACCCGCGTGGTTTTGAGCCACCCGCACGATTGCCGCGACCCCAGCGAGCGTCATTCTGAAACGACGCTTGCGAGGCGAAAATGACGCCTGTGTGGCACCCTCTGCCAGTGGGAGTTGCGGCGTTCAAACGGGTGTGAATGCCCCAGAGCCGGGCTGTGATGCGCCTCAACACCAGTGTGAGTGACCCACAGGGCCCAGCCTCACCGCTTGAGAACGCTGTGACTGTCGAAATGCCGTGAGAAAACGATGAGGTACCGCGTGTTGGGGCGGCAGGGCGGCGAGCTTGGAGTGTCTGGAGCTTACGCCGGGGTCGGCGTGTTGTTCCGCCGCATCTTCGGCCGATCGGGGATGACCGTGTGGATATCGGCCTCGTTAAACCCCTCGGCTTTGTACAGACGCTTGAGCTGGTTCAGCTCAATCTGGGCGGCGCGTGCCAGGCTTGTCATGGTTTGGTCGCAAAGCTTGGCCCGGGCCCGTGGCAGGGGATCTAGAGGTGCCCCCGAGGCCGTTGAATACGCCCGCCGCTCCCTCACGTTCGCGGTATTGGCAGGCGCGCGTGCATCACCTTGAGCGCCTTCAACACCCGCTCGATCTTGATGGCGGTCTTGTACGTAACCACGCCCTCGCGGTTGGGGCCCCCCGGGTTCAACGACCGCTCCCAATAGCGCACGCATCAGCCAAACACCTAGCACCACTCTTGCGAAGCGACCGGCGAGCCAACCTGGCGTATTTTGTACTTGACGGCACTGCGGCAAATCGATGATAAGTCCACCCCTGTTGGGCGCTTAACTCAGCGGCAGAGTGCCATCCTCACACGGTGGAAGTCATTGGTTCAAACCCAATAGCGCCCACCACCTAATCCCCCGGTAGTCGACTTGTTGCCCCCATTACGAACCTTTCAATATCCTGTCGGTGCTCGCGACAGCGGGTTCCGTTCACCCCTATCGATTCCTAGAAACCCATTTATTTCAATGGGTTGAGGCGCATTTATGAGCGTTGATACGAGCCTGCGCGTAAAGCTGACAACCAAGATCGAAGCAGCCCTGACCACTCTGAAGGCACAAGGCTTTTTGAGCGGCGAGTTGCCGGCAGTGGAGTTGACCCCGCCCAAGCAGAAGGAACACGGCGATTTTGCCACGGCTATCGCGTTGGCGTTGGCCAAAGTTGCCAAGAAGAAGCCGCGGGACATTGCCGAGGCGCTGCGTACGGCGTTGGGAAACGCCGACGGGCTGTTGGAAAAGAGCGAAATCGCGGGCGCCGGCTTCTTGAACCTGTTCGTCGCCCGGCGCGCCTGGTTGGACGCGCTCCACACCATTTTGACGAGTGGCGAAGCCTACGTGCGTAGCCAACATGGCGCAGGCAAGCGGGTGCTGGTCGAATTCGTGAGCGCCAATCCCACGGGGCCGTTGCACATTGCCCATGGGCGCGGCGCGGTCACCGGCGACATCATCGCCAACTTGCTCCAGGCCGCGGGTTACCAGGTCGAGCGCGAGTACTACGTCAACGATCTCGGCAACCAAACCGAGATCATGGCCCGGTCGATTTACCTGCGCTACGCCGAGCTGTTTGGCCAAAGCTTCACGCCGCCTGAG
>JAKLEG010000603.1 GCA_022703175.1 Myxococcota bacterium
CTCGTTCAGGCCGGTAGTACCATCGACAACCTCGCGGCCACCATCGACCTCGCGCCAACCCTGTTGGCACTGGCGAATGTACCGATCCCCGAGACGATGCAGGGCGCCTCATGGCTGCCAATCTTTGCTGGCGCCACCACCACGTGGCGCCAAGCCCTGCTCTACGAATACTTCATGGAGGATTGGGTGCCCGGCATCCCCGACATTCGCGCTGTGCGTACACCACGTTGGAAACTGATTCGCTATCCGACCGTCACGGGTGACACCGACGAACTGTATGATCTCGCGGCCGACCCGTTGGAGCTAACCAACCTCATCAACGACCCGACCTTGGCCAACGAGCTACAACTCTTGGATGCCCTGCGATTACAAATCGAGGGCTAGGCGCACTACTGCTTGTCGCCCCAAACAGCGCGCGTACGATCGCACATCCCCAGTCCACCTTGCGCATGGTAGGTACCGTCGAAGTGAGTCGCGGATGTGAACGTCCCGGCGATCGTCTGCGTCACAGCCCAAGAGCTTGCGGTGGCGCTGAAGATCGCGCCCGTGAGCGTGCCGGCATAGCTCACCGAACCGCTCTCTCCCGGGTTCTCGACAATCGTTATGTTCGTGCCACTCACCGTGATCCCGAGCGTGGAATCCATGAATGGGCCACAACCCGAATCAGGTCGGTCCGCTTCGTTCACCAACCCCCAGGCCCAGATGCCGCTGTAGTCGGGAACCGTTACGGTGACGCTGCCACCTTGATGAGCCACGGCGCCGTCATTGTCAGTCACCGTTACCCGCACCGAAAAAACGGCTGCGCTGGTGTAGCTTTTGCTGACAACGGCAGTGGTCGCGCTTGTTCCATCGCCGAAGTCCCAAAGATAATTCGAGAGCGTGCCGTCTGCGTCCTGGGACGCAGACGCATCGAAGCTGCCAAGCTCGCCCACCACCAGTGAGCTCGGCAACGATAGTGCTGCCACCGGCGCTTGATTGTGGAGTTCATTGTCACCCGTCGGCATCACCGCTGCGTCCCCCGCAGGAAGTGGATTTGTCACCTCCTTGAGGTCATCACCACCACATCCTGCCAACCCCAGGAGTCCCACCCACAATGCGCGCTGCATGCTTGCCTCCAGGTATCTCCCCTAGCATAGCGACCCAACACCTTCTACTGTGCGCCGAGAATCTCGTGCCCAGGTCACCGCTTGGTGCCATACAGCGGCGGTGAGCCACATCACCGAACGACCTGCCTCCGTAACCGTCCCTCGGCCCCCATGGCGGATACGAACCTTAAATACCATCGGCCCGCTGCTGCGTCGTTTTGGAGCCTCAAACCAAAACCTAGATCCCGACCACCTGTTGCAGGCATCCCAGAAGCTCACCGGCCTGGGACCAGATGCCAATCCCGAATGCCGCCCTGCCCTGCTCGCGCTGGTAGACTCCTACGAGCGTGACGCCGAGTTGACGTCGCACGGCCGAACCGTGATCCGTATGGAGCTTGTGCGCATTCTCGCCACACGGCTCAGAATGGCCGACGCTCACGCGCGTGAACCAACCTTGCGCCAAACGCCCATCACTCGACCACTGTTCATCACAGGATTGGCGCGCAGCGGCACGACCTTCCTGCATCACCTGCTCAACCAAGATATTCACTACCAGGCACTGCGTTTTTGGGAACTACTGTCACCCGTGCCACCACCACGGCCGGGTATCGGCGTTCTAGAGCCGCGCGCCGAAACCGCTACAACTTATCTTGAGAGGGATCGCTGGTGCCTGGCGCCGATGGACGTCATTCACGCCACCAGTCCGCACTCGCTTGAAGACTGCGGATGGCTGCTGAACTACACGTTGGTATCATCAGACTTTGTGCGCACCGCCCCAATTAGAGGCTACCTGGAATGGTTCTTGAAGCAAGATCTCACGCCGAGCTACCGCAGCTACCGTGCAAGCTTGCAACTCTTGCGGCACCACTTCATGCCCTGCCGCCTGGTACTCAAAGGCCCCAGCCACATGGTGGGGCTCGACGCCTTGCTTGCGACCTTTCCCGATGCCGGCATCGTCCAGATCCATCGAGATCCGGCGCGGACCCTGCCGTCCTTATGCCATATGCTCACGGTTTTCTATCGACGCATTTGTCGCGGCCAGAACAGCCGCAGGCTTGGCGCGTTCGCCATTGAGTGGGTCACCCAGATGTTGAAACGCGCGCAAGCGACCCGCGAGGCCGCTCCGGCCAACACTTTCCTCGACGTCGCCTACACCGATCTTGTGACCGACCCACAACGCACCGTTCGCCGTGTCTACGAACACTTCGGTATCGAACAGAGCCCGCAGAGCTCACAGGCGCTCGCGCGTTACCTCACGCAAGATCGCGCCATCCCGCGTCGACGTCATGACTATCAGCTACGCGACTTCGGCTTGGAGGCTGACGCACTACGACATCGGTTTGCCGACTACATTGAGGCCTACTCGATTTGTGCAGAACCGCACCGCTAAACCCCGCTCCACACCTACGCTCCGACCTCTCCCGAGCTCCATGGACTTGAGAACCGCACCGTAACAGTGCGATAACACGCCCCTTTCCAGGGAGAGAGCGGCACCCACCGCGGAGGTAGCTATGGCGAAGTCCGTGTTCATCAAAAAGTCGATGAGCCAGCTATTGAGTGAGGCTGGCGAGTCAGGCGAGCACACGCTGGAGCGCACGCTTGGCCCCATCTCCCTCACCGCGCTGGGCGTCGGTGCCATCATTGGCGCGGGCATTTTTGTACTCACCGGCCTTGGCACCCACTATGCGGGCCCTGGTTTGACCTTATCGTTTGTCATCTCGGGCATCGGTTGCGCGCTGGCTGCGCTCTGTTATGCCGAGTTTGCCGCGATGATTCCGCTGGCAGGCAGCGCCTACACCTACGCCTACGCGACGTTGGGCGAGTTCTTCGCGTGGATCATCGGCTGGGATCTAATTCTAGAATACGCGATGGGTGCATCCACCGTCTCCTCCGGCTGGTCCAACTACTTCGTCAAGCTCTTGCACGTCTTCAACCTCGACCTTCCCTTGTGGCTTGCCTACGACCATTGGACCGCCAACCTGGTGGCACAAAAAACTGTCGCCAGAGAAATGGCCATCGCAAGCGATCCAACACTCGCAGTAGGCAGCCAAGCATTGATCGGCAAAATGGAGGCGCTGATGACCACGCCGCCACCCGCGCTCCTCGATCGCGCGCACGCCTTGGTTGGGGCGCCGCAGCTGTTTGGCTTCGAGTTAGGCTTCAACCTGCCAGCTATGCTGATCGCGCTCGTCATCACCGGTATCCTGGTCGTGGGCATCAAAGAGAGCGCGACCTTCAATGCCACCATCGTCTCTATCAAGATCCTGGTGGTGTTGTTTGTGATCGTGGTCGGCTTCCAATACGTCACCCCCGCCAACTGGGGCCTCAACGACTGGAGTACCTTCGCACCGATGGGGTTAGCCGGCATTGGCTCTGGGGCCGCCTATATCTTCTTTGCGTACATCGGCTTCGACGCGGTCTCCACGACAGCTCAAGAGGCCAAGAATCCGCAGCGCGACCTACCCATCGGCATCATTGTCTCCCTCGCCGTTTGCACCGTGCTGTACATCCTCGTTGCT
>JAKLEG010000604.1 GCA_022703175.1 Myxococcota bacterium
GCACCCACCAACTCGGTGAGTTTGCCGCAAAGCTGTGTGAGCGGAACCCAACCCGGTCGGTCGAGTGCAAGACGCTCGTCAGCATAGACCAGGTTGAAGCTCAGCTTCTCCGCCACCAATGCCTTCAGCCGCTCCGAGCCGTGGGCAGCAATCCACCGTTGCATCTCCAACTCGCGTTGACATTCAATGGCGGCCGAGAACTTCAGCAGCGCCAAAGCCTCTCGCACGGCGTCATCCACGGTGGCGGGCCGGTGGTCGAGTTCGCCCACCGTCTCGCCGTCTGCCAACACTTGGCGACCATCAGCACCGGGCCGCAACGAAGGTGTGACGCGAAGCGAGCCCTTCTCGTCTGGCATCACGTCTGCATCAAGGAGCGCATTGATCAGGTCTTTTCGGTTGGCAGGGATCTCCCAGGTTTGCCAGCCCTCAGACGGTAGCCCAGCCCGCAGAGCTTCGGCGCGTGCGGCAGCCGACATGTAGAGCGTAACGGTATGGCGCACGGCCATGGCGCGAGTCTCCATTAGTTCGTCAGCGACAACGAGCGGTGTCTTGGTTGGGATAGACTCAAGAATTACCGCCGGCTGCGCCGGAACGAGCCCGGGGCCCCGCCCCGAGAACCGCAAGACAGATGCGATCAGGATCACAATATGGCAGAATTGCCCTAATCGCAAGGCATTGGTGACGAGGAGACGAAAGAGCAGACCCTACCGATTGGGCTTCCGAGCGGGTTTGGCAACCCGAAATCCCGAAAGAATGGAGGCAGCGAGGTCGCAGATTTCCTTTGGCGCCTTGGTGTCCTTGGCAAGGCTTCCGAGGACGTAGGCGCGCAACAGGTAGTCCTGCATGGGTAGCAGACGATGCGCGGCTTCCCACCGGGTGACCGAGGTGCGCGAAACGCCGATCGCCTTCGCAAAGTCCTCCTGATTCATCCGGAAAAAGCGAACGCGGATAAAGGCAGCGGCGGAGCCATGAAGAAGCTCCGGCGAAGCCAGGTACGCTCTGACCTCATCGCGCACTTCCCCTGAGCTGAGCTGCGTGTCGCCCAGGTGACGGCTTGAGGGCCCGTACTCATAGACGGGCGACGGCATTGGATAGGCCATGGGCCTTTCAATAGCGCAGGGCGCTTGGATGCGGCAACGACTGAACGGCCGGCGCCATCGCGTCGCGTCACCTGGGCACTGGGGCCCGTGCCGCAGCGCGCTGGCGAAGGCGCTGCATGCGAAGCGCGCTTCGTTGACCGCTGCCCTCCCGCACGGCATGCTGGTGCGGCTTGAGATGCTAATATGCTCGTTCGAGTTGAGGTGTCACAGGCTGCGGCGGCGGTATGGATCATTCCCCCCAATGAGCTGTGCCGCCGCTCATCACCATGGAGCCGAGCGCGGAGTCATGGCCAACGATGACGGACAGAACGAGAACGTTCCGCTGTTGGCAGCTGTCCTCGAAGGCCTGCGGGCGTCAAATGAACCAAATGCGGGTGATGCCGAAGCTCTTAAGGGGGTGGCGGTTCGGGTGCTCGTGGCCTCCAGCCTGACGGCAGAGAGACCACCCATGCCCGAAGCTGGACTACAGCCCCTGAGTTTCGGTCGAGGCATTGCGCTCCGTGCTCGCTACCGTGGAACCTTGGCGCGTCTTGCCGCAACAGCCCGAGGACCGAACCGGGAGTATTGCGTGTCATGGATGGAGTGGCGGAAAAGGCCCGCGGAGCGGGCCGCCGCAGCGGTCAGAGAAGTTGATGACCGGCGAAACTGAAGGACGACGCATCAGTCACGATGACGTGGTCGAGGAAAGCGACGCCGACGAGCTCGCAAGCGGCTTGAAGGCGTTTGGTGAGTTGCTTGTCTGCGGCAGAGGGTGCAACGTTGCCCGACGGATGGTTGTGCACGGCGATGATGGCCGACGCCCCTACGGTGAGAGCGGCGCGTAGAACTACGCTGATATCAACGGGGCAGTTGGTAATGCCGCCACGGGCGGCCTCGGTGTAGCCAAGGATCGAGTGTTGGCTGTCTAGGTGGAAGATGGCGAAGTGCTCTTGGGCCGAGTCGCCGAAGATATGACGGGCCACATGAGTCACGGTTTCGGGGCCGGTGACCTTCGCCCCGATGTAGGCCGCTTCTGGCTCGCTGACTTTCACCCGCTTAATCCGGAGCTCGTAATTCTTGATCATCATCGCGCGTCTCCTCGTGTGTGGCGACCGAAACGGCCGTCTCACCGAGGCTGGACGGCCTGAGGTTGACGCACACCAGGAGAGGCCAACGGACCGACAGAGCGACCGAGGGCGCGGGGCGCGAGGGGGAATCGCCCGAACGGGCGACTGGCGCGCACTTGCTATGCAAGGGCAGTGACAGCCCCGAGAGGACCGGGCCCGACCGAGAGGCGACGGGCCGGTGGCCGTACCGTGATGCAAGAGTTACGGGCGCGGGGCGGTTGATTGGCGCGGGCCGGGTGCGGAAGGATCGAGGCTGATTGGTGCAGGCCGGAACCGGGATCGAGGCCCGCAAATTGGCGCGCTCGACCGTGTGACTCGTGCCCTCTTCTGACGGCCGCCGTGCTCGCGGCTAGCGTGGAAAGCCTGTGCGGCACCTTGCCATGTGAGTCCGGCGCTTGCGTCGCAGCGCTTTCGTGCGGGACGGGCGGAACCCCGGGTTGATCTCGGGCGGCTAGTGCATCACGACGCCGGTGCTAACCTGCTCGGCCCAGGACTCGGCGGCCTTGAGGGCTTGCTCGGCGGCGGTCAGGGCCTCGCGAGATTCGTCCGAGCGCTCGGCTTCATGGCGTTGTCGGGCGGCGTAGAAGGCGTTTTCGGCGTCGAGGAGGCGCTTCGCCACCCGGGCGCGATCGGTGGAGGTTGTGCGGGGTTTGGCGCCGAAGAGGTTCTGCATGGGGAGCAGTATTGCTTCAAACACCTTCTGCCCTAGGTACCACGGCGAGTGAAGGGTGTATCGATTGACGCGAGAGGCAGTTGCTCCACGAGTCCCCTGCCCTGCTGAATTCTAGACGGCCTTGCGACGCTGTGTCCGGGCAACGATATGTGCGGATGCCAGGGTATATATACAGCCGGCTATCTGGCGACCCAGGTGCGCAGCATATCGGCGACGATGTCGGAAAGGTCGCGGTGCTCGCGCATGGCCCTAATCAGGGCGGCCTCTCGGAGGTCGTCGGGCAATAGAAGACAGATTTGCTTCCAGCCTGACGCGCGCTTGCTCGGCTTCCTCGGACGGCGTGGTGATGAAACAGCTGGTGCTGGCGACGCAGCCGGAGTTGCGGCGATGGCCGAGACCGCTGCCGGCGATGTCTCTGGTTGGGAGACGGGCGCGCTGGGTGTGGGCTCGGCCGGAATTGGCTGGGGTGGCGTGTCGCCTTGACGGGCCCCCAAGACCTTCATTAGGGATGGGCGGTTAGTTGCCATCGGTCAACTCCCTCCAGGCGTTGTCGTATTCGGCCAGGGTTGTAGGCACGGTGCCAAAGCTGGCGGCGTAGCGCGCCAAGTGGCGAATACGAGTGTTCAGAACGGGGTAGTCTTTAAGGGCGTCGATTGCCTCTCGGGCAAGGAGGGTGCGGCCATCCCAGCGAGTTAGCAGGATCGCCACATCCAACGAGCCCTTC
>JAKLEG010000605.1 GCA_022703175.1 Myxococcota bacterium
CAGCATCGAGATTACTGAGCGCGGACGGGTATTTGCACGCAACGTCGCGATGGTGTTCGATGCCTACCTGGCCAGGCCTGTAGCGTCGGACAAGCCGCGCTTCTCGCGGGTTGTCTAGGGCCCAAGTAAGGAGCTTTTGGGATGTCAGTGCGACTCGCGGCAGCGCTTTTGGCTCTGGGCTGCCTGGGTGGATGGCACACCGGGTGTCGATCGGACGTTTTGCCCACGCCGACCGTGCGCGCCGAGCCCGACGTTGTGACCTTTGCGATTGCCGGGATGCACTGTGATGGCTGTGCGATGGCCATCGGCGATGCGTTGAATGAGGCCGAAGGCGTGGAGGCTGCCAGTGTGACCTTCGCCGACAAGCGCGCGGTGGTACGGTTTGACTCGGCCAAAACCAACGTCGCTGCGCTCACCTTGGTCATCGAGAAAGCTGGCTATAAGCCGAGCGTGGTGGCGCCTGCGGGTGGCACCTCGGGTTCATCAACGCCCTGAGCTCTAGGGAGCCCCCTATGCCCAAAATCCTGGTTCTCTGGGGGCTCTTCTGGTGTGGCGCGACGCTTTGGCATTGCGGCCCACCGTATCGGCCTGGTGAGCGTCACGTCGTGGATTTGCACACCCATCTGAGCCCTGGCCAAGAGCTGGAAGCGGTGCGGCTCTTCAAAGCTTCTGGTGTAGAATTGGCTGCCAACCTTGTGGGGCGCCCCTACGGGCCTGGCCTTGAAGCTGCACTGGCGCGTGCCGCGCAAGTGAACGAGGCCAAGCTAGGTGTGGAGTTGTTGGTCTTTGCCGGCATCGATTGGGAGTTGGTGGATGATGCGAGCTTCGGCGAGCTGGCTGCTGATAATCTTCGCGAAGCCGTGGCTCATGGCGCTGCTGGTTTGAAAATTTTCAAGAGCTTTGGATTGGGTGTGCGCACGGCCGATGGGCGCTTGTTGGCGCTTTATGATCCGCGCCTGGACCCTTTGTTCGAAGCGGCCGGGGAGTTGGATGTTCCGGTGATGATCCATACCGGTGATCCGCTGGCATTCTTCCAAGCGCCGACGCCGCAAAATGAGCGCTACGAGGAACTTGCCGATCACCTAAGCTGGAGCTTTTACGGCGGCGACTTTCCTTCTCTCCAAGCCCTTATGGCCGATCGCGACCGGCTGTTGACGCGGCACCCGCACACTCGCTTTGTGGCCGTGCATATGGGCGGATTCCCTGAGGATTTGGCAAGTGTCGCGGCCTCGCTGCGGGCCCATCCGAATCTGCTGGTGGACGTCGCGGCGCGGCTGCCGGAGATTGGCCGGAAGGATCCTGCCGCCGTCGCGGCCTTCTTCAACGAGTTCCAGGACCGAGTGCTGTTTGGTACCGATTTGGCCGTGTCCCCTTATGGTTACACGTTGGGGTCTGGTGGTGTGCACGATGCTCCCACGAGCGACGACGTAAAGCGCTACTACGAGGTGCACTGGCGCTACTTCGAAACTCGCGATCGAAATTTTCCGCACATGACCCCCATTCAAGGGCGCTGGAGCATCAGCGGGATCGGTCTGTCGCGGCGCGTGTTAGACAAGCTGTACCATGACAACGCGTTGGCGCTGCTTCACCGGGGGCACAAGGGGGGCTGAAAAGCGTTGTTTTGAGCTGCTAACCGCCGTGGTTTTGTGTCGCCTGGCGGGCCGTCGCCGCTTCGATGTCACGATCTGAGCCTGCTTCTCCAGGCGTTAAAGCGCACCATCACTGCAGCACCTGAAACCGCGGTCGCTGTCGGCGCTGCCGGGCGCCTCGTGAAACTCGTCGCCGACGCAGGCCAGGGCGTTGGAGTTGGACTTGTAACTGCCGCCGCGCACCTGCCGGTCGTTTTGAACCGTGGTGCCGGGCACCCGAGGCACGCTGTCGGCAACCCACTCTTCGAGGTTGCCTGATAGATCGTAGACGCCAAAGGCACTGCCACAGGTGGATAACGAGCCGGTCACCTCAGGGGTAAGTGCCGGGTAGGCAAAGAAGCCCTGGCAGGCATGATCGTCGATAGTGTCGCCGTAGGGATATATGAGCGCGTCGGGGCCCCGACAGGCGCGTTCCCACTCAGCGCGGGCGCACAGTCGCTTGCCGGCGTTTTCGCACAACGCCTTGGCTTGGTACCAACTGATGTTAGCGGCAGGGGGCAGCCCCAAGGTGATCGTGGCGGCTGCCTGGGTTGAGCCGTCGGTCGCACGCTCTTCGTCCGTCGCGCTTTGTTGGGGGTTGCCGAGGGTTGTCCCGGTGTGGCCGGCCTCGAAGCGATCGATGCAGAAGCGGCTGCCATCCGCATGGGTGACGTAGACGCGCAAGGCATTGCCACACGGCTCTCCAGGCAGGCTGCTTACGTCGACAATCGCCAGGTCGGGCGCGTCAAGCGTCGCCGTGCGATCATGTTCTTTACCACACGCGCCGCTAACCACGACGCAGGCGAGTAACATGAGACTCGCAGCACCCCGCTGGCGGCGCCAAATCGCCAAGGCGACCCAAGCCCCCAGAATCCAGCTCCCGATGCCACTGTTACACGTCGCCGCTCCGCCACGCAGATCGCGCGGCTCCGGCGGCAGCTTGAACGGACCGTCGGGGTCGAGGCCTGCGCAACTCCTCACGCCCGGCCCGCCTACGGTGAGGGTAGGGGCAAGGACTGTGAAGGGCAGCAACTCCACCGAGCTGATGACCGCCTGAGCTGTGAGCGTGCGGCGCGGGGGTTCGCAGCCGAGTTGGGCGCGGACGCGCACCTCGGCGATTTCCCCTGCGGCAACATCGAAGCCGCTGACCACCACTTGACCGTTGCCGTAGGTACCGCCCGTGCTTGTGGCGCTGATGCTGGCGCCAGGCGGGGTGGAAGTTGCCGAAAAGCCCAAGGAATTTACAGGTGCTGGGAGTGTGACGCGTACCTGACGCGCGGGCACGTTGCCGGTGTTGCTGACCGCCAGCGAGTAAATCACGTCACTGCCGACGCGAATGATCGCATCGTCGATGCGTCGCGGTTCGGAGTCTGCCGCTTCAAATACTCGGTATTGGCTGTCGAGATTGAGTACCGGTTCAAAGACATCCACGCCCACCACCACCGCGGCCAGGGCAATGCGGTCCAGGCCGGTGCCAAGTGTTACGCGGAGGCGGTCGGCGCCTGGAACAAGCGCGTTGGAGATGTCGAAGTTGTCGATGTCGACACCGGTGACATCGCACAAACCGTCGCCCAGGCAGCAATTGAAATTGTTCTGCGCCAGCGCATCGCAACCTGGGGTCACGGCCGCCGGGGCGACGTTGATCGTGGAGTTAAAAATATTACCCAGCGGATTGTCGTCGTCCTGCAGACACACGCCAGCGGCACCAGGGCTCACATCCCCGTCCACCTCGATGAACTCCTCGGCGGCGCAGGGACCATCGTTGACGGCGACGGTGGGTAACAGCCGATCACCTTCCAGAGCATAGAACGCCAAACCGCCCACCGCCGGGGCGGACACTGGGTTGGTCAAGTTCAGGTTGAGTGTCAACGTCGTGCTAGCCAACGATACCAAGCCATCGAACACCGTGACGGCATGGAGCGGCCGAGACGGATCCTCGACCAGGAGCAAGAAGG
>JAKLEG010000606.1 GCA_022703175.1 Myxococcota bacterium
GGGAAACTCCAGGTGCAGGGGGGTCAATGCTCGTGAGAAACTTTAGGCCAGAGGGGTCAAAGGTCGTGGGAATCGACAAACTCGAATACGCTAACACCGACCCCAAGGTGAGTACGTTGTTGAAGCTCTGCGATGCGTTTGGCGTCTCGTTGCCGGAACTGCTGACCTTTCGGGAAGTTGGAGGGTCTCGCAAGCCTCGAACTGGAAAAGGCATCGAAACGCGGTAGCGTCGCGGGCAGATCCTCGCGTCACCTATTCGTATGTCTGTGTTTGGCCCGAGATGGGCAGCCCTTTCTCGGCGGTTTGCAGCCTTCTGTAATGCGGGTCAGATCTGCGACGGTCGTATCGAGAGTGAGTGCCAACCTCACGAGCGTCTTGATCGTCAGGTTTGCACTGCTTTGTTCGAGTCGCTGCCATCGCTTGTAGTCAATGCCGGCCCGCGCCGCGGCGGCTTCTTGCGTCAGGCCACATGCAACTCTGGCAGCCCGTATTCTGGCGCCGAGCAGCTGAAGAGTTGATGCAAGGTCGGCCCGTTGGTTCACGTTGCCGACGGTGAATCATTGCCCGAACTCCGAACACCGCATTATAGTACGGCGTCTGGGGCGATCGCTCTCTTGCCCATGGGGGTTTCATGCAGGACGGCACTCATATCTGCACGGCATGTGGTTGCGTTGCAGCTCCCGAGCGCGTCACAAAAGGTAGCTTCATCGTCGAGCTTTTCCTTTGGCTCATGTTCTTGGCTCCTGGCCTCATCTATTCGATCTGGCGTTTGGCCAGCAGGTTTGACGCCTGCCCGATGTGCAAGAGTCCACAGATGATTCCCGTCGCGTCGCCTCGGGGCCAGATGCTTCTGGCACAGGTCCAGGGCCAGATGAACGCCGCTCGGTGACTTCGGGTGGCGCTTGGCCACTGGTGCTCAGTGCCAGGCACTCGGAGGGCTCTCAGCGTGAAGTGCTCTGTTGCCAAGGAGCGGTCGTGCTCGTAACTTCCGGGCCATGCCGGTTGACCGACGCAAAGAACCAGCCCACGAGGGCAACCATCGGACCACGGCTGCGATCCCGGATGCAATTCTCGCGCGGCTGTATCGGCGAGGGAGTCAAATACGGTCCCGCGTGGAAAAGGCCGCCATCGCGAAGCTCTGGCTGTTCCACGCTAGAAGGTTTCGCCGGCTCGCTACTCGTGAGCGCGAGGCGATTTCCCGAGAAACCTACAAGGGTTTGCACCGCCGATTGTGTCAGATCGAATCCGCCGTGGCCTCTCACCCAAAACCGGGCGAGCCACTACTGTCAAGTGTTGAAGCCCTCCGCCTTCATCTGGAGTGTCGGCGGCCGTTGGGTCGCCGCCCCGCAAACCCGGCGACAGTCGAGGCGGCCGACATGGCAATGTCGCTGCAAGCGGACTTCGGCGTAAGCACGATGTCTTCCATTTACGTGGCCTCCGGTTGCTCCAAGCTGTACGGCGTAGGTGTGACCACAGAGGCAGTTCGTCAGGAGTTGCGGCGGCGCGGACGACGTTCCGCAGGGTGAATACGTCCCCGGCTATTCACCATGTTTTCAGCCGCAGCTCGAAAGCGCATCTGTACTTCCTGAACAGGAGGACCGATGCGCGATTTCAGCCAAGAATTTTTTACCGCCGACCGACTCGCAAGGCGCTGGGGGATGTCTGTCCCCTGGGTACGTCAGGAGGTTGCCAATAACCGCCTCGCGGGCGTGTGGCTTGGCGGGCGCCTTCGCGTGTCTCGGGAAGCTGTTGACGACTACGAGCGGGAGCATTCGACTATGTACAAGCCGATAAGGGAGTAGTGGCGTCTCGCATTCAGAACTGGGCGTTTTCCCAGCTCCCCCAAGCAGTCACACCTGCGTTTACTTGTCTGCCCGGTCAACCGGCAGCATGGCGCCGAGGAACAGCCCGGCGCCGTGCAGACGCACGAGATAGTCGATGAAACACGAGCGAGCGATGAGCGAAGAGAGCATTTTGGTAAGGGCACTTGCCTATGTCCGGCTCGGCTGGGCCGTCATCCCATTGCATTCGGTTGACGCTGTGGGACGTTGTACTTGCAGTGCCGAGCGGTGTGCCAGTCCAGCAAAACATCCTAGAACAAGTCGCGGCCTTCGGGATGCGTCCACCGACGAACCAACAGTACGAGGTTGGTGGAAGGCGTGGTCGAACGCCAACGTTGGGATAGTGACGGGGGCGCTCAGTGGATTGGTTGTGCTTGATGTCGACCCCCGACACGGCGGCAACGACGCACTCGCCTCGCTGGTTGCGATTCATGGGATCTTGCCAGTTACTCCCACATGTCGAACTGGGGGCGGTGGCACTCACGTCTTCTTTCAGCATCCAGGGAGCAGAATACGAAGTAGTGTCGGCAAACTCGGGCCCGGTCTGGATATCCGCGCCGACGGCGCTTACGTTGTTGCGGCACCTAGCCGCCATGCAAGTGGCGATTACTATGTCTGGGAGCACGGTCCAGAAGAGACACCCCTCGCCGCCATGCCGGCCTGGCTGCTGAGCGCCGTATCTGGACCAAGCGGCCCCGATAAAGCGAACGCTTCAAGCGAAGGGCAATTCATCGGCGAGGGGCAACGGCACACGAAACTCGTAAGCTACGCCGGCACAATGCGCCGCTGCGGCATGAACGCGGGCGAGATTGCCGCTGGGTTGCATCGAATCAACATAGGCCGCTTCGTCCCTCCGCTGGAAGCCGACGAGGTCGATGCGATTGCGCACAGCGTCGAGCGTTACAGCCCAGCATCCGACGCAGCCAGCCTCACGTTGGACCCACGCGACCCGTTTTCCATCGCCAAGCTCTTTCGCACCAGCCAGTACCAAACCCCTGATGGCATGGGGCTTTGGTGTTCGCATGGTGCCCTCTACGGCTGGCGCCTGACTCATTACGAAGAGGTCCCTGACGAAGACATGCGGGCGGTGGTCTACCCGTTTCTCGCTGGTGCCAAACGACTCGTCGGTGAGGGCGCCAAACAAAGGCTCGTATCGTTTGGGCCAGACAGAAAGAAGGTCGGCGACGTCATGGAAGCGTTGAAGGCCTGCGCGACGCCTTCCGTGAGTCCTACTGCGCCCGCATGGTTGGAAGGCGAGCCGCCGGCCCCCATTGCGGAACTGTTGTCCGTCAAGAATGGGTTGCTGCACTTGAAGTCGCGCACCTTGCACCCCCACACGCCGGCATTCTTCAACACCTTCGCTTTGCCGTGGTCCTTCGATGCTGCTGCTGCCGCGCCGGCCAGGTGGCTCGGCTTTCTGCGCGAGTTGTGGCCGCGGGACGACGAGGCGATTTCGACCTTGCAGGAGGTCTTCGGCTATCTCCTGACATCGGACACCCGGCAACAACGGATCTTCATGCTTGTTGGCCCCAAGCGCGCGGGCAAGGGTGTGATCGCTCGGGTACTTACGGCGCTACTTGGTGGCGTCAACGTCTGTGCTCCCACGTTGAGCGGGCTGGCGTCGAACTTCGGGTTGGCGCCGCTGATTGGTAAGCAGGCAGCAATCATCGCCGACGCGCGCCTAGGCAGCGGGCCAGATCAAGCGACTATCGCCGAGCGCCTGCTATCGATCAGCGGTGAG
>JAKLEG010000607.1 GCA_022703175.1 Myxococcota bacterium
CAGCCGGCGACGCATTTTTGACACCGAGACTATGGCGGAAGTTGGCGGCTTGCCGGTCGATTCCGGCCTGATCGCTGCCGACCCAGAGTTGCCGCTGTTGTACCAGTTCGACAACGACACGGGCGCGCTGTTCGTCCAGTCCCTACCCAATCCATAGGTGGCGGCATGAGCCTTGAGGTTCACCACGTATACCCGGGCGTCGCATTGGTTATCACCGGGGACAGGGCCGTGTTGTTGGGCGCACCTGCGGACGCCTTCAAGGCCACCAAGAGCTTCTGCAACCAAACCCAGAAGCCGTTCCCGCGCGTCTTGGTTGCCCCGGAGCGGATGCTGGTGGGGGCCACACCCCAGTTCAACCCGGAGTTCTTCCTTTACGATTTCTTGTTCGTTTACGGTGCCGCGTTCAAGCCCGAGTTGGCCCAAGAGCGACTGATGCTGGTGGCCGACGAAACGCAAATCAAAAGCACGCTGCGTGCATTGGAAATGACCCTCACCGGCCCCTCACGTGCGGAGCTGGCGAGCTACCGTGACGCGGGGGGCCATCCTTTGCTCACCAGCACCACGGTCAATGACTTGGCCACTGTGTCGGAGCAGATGGCCATCAAGAAAGAGGGCCGTGCTCGACGCGTAGACGAAATGGTCGACCCGCGCGCCTTCGATCGCGAGGGCAGCATCAGCTTATGGGATGGCGCCTTGAAAATTTGGCGTCAAGGTCCGTGCGGCTTCCGCGTGCGCGCCGGAGACTACCAGGCCGATATCGACGTGAGCGTCGACCCCCCGGTCGCCCCCTTCGCCAAGCTGGGCCCACCCAAACAACCTCATCTTCCCGAGACCTTCGGCATCATGCCGCTAGGCACGCGCTCGGGCTTCGACCTTACCGGGCCTACCACTGGTTTCCTCCTGTGGGTCAATGGTCGGGCGCTGATGTACGATGGCCCGCCCGGTGCCCGCTATCTCCTTGAACATCAAGGAATTTCTGGCGATGACATCGAAGGCGTCGTGCTGAGCCATTGTCACGAGGATCACATGGCGGCCTTCGTAGAACTCATCCTGGCCGGTCAACGCCCCAAGGTCTACACCTCTGAGCCGATTTATCGCTCGGCGCTGGTGAAGCTCTCCAACTACTTCGGCAAGAGCGAAGCGGAGGTGGCCGGATTCCTGGATTATCGCCGCGTCACCCCGGGCGAGCCGGTGCCGTTGTTGGGCGCGACGCTCGACTTCTTCTACACGGTGCATGCGATTCCCACGCTGGGACTGTCGGTGAGCATGCGCCAAAAGGGCGAAACCCGCCGCATCCAGATCTCGGGCGACACGATGCACCACGAGGGTCTGGGGAAAATGCAGCAGGACGGCGTCATCTCGGCCGACGTCTTCAGCCGCATGAAGAACCTGGTCCCGTTGACCAAAATCGACAACGCTTTGTTCTTCAACGACGTGGGTGAAGCCATCATCCATGGCCATCCGAAGGATTGGCAGGACAACCCCAACCGCGTGCTTTATTACCACTGCGCCGACAGCGAGCATACGCGCAGTTTTGGCCGCGAGTTGGCCGTAGGCGGCACCGACTACATCCAATTCGCCGCCGCGCGCTTTCACCCCGCTACCTCGGCGCGCCTCCTCAAGGCGCTGTCGTTCTTAGGTATTGAGGATCCGCATTGGTTGGCGTCGCTGCTCCACGTAGGCTCAACCCGTACCGTCGAGGCCGGCACCCGCTTGGCCGAAGCCGGTGAGCCGGACCAAGGGCGGCGCTTCTCGGTGATTGTCAGCGGTGCGGCCAACGTGTTTGCGCCCGACAGCGAAGAGCCGCTGTTTCTGCTGCGGCCTGGCGAATTCTTCGGCACCATCGAACTGGTTGATGAAACTGGCAAATACACCGCGAGCATTGTGGCCGAAACACCGATGGAGCTGTTCGACATCGATGCGCAGGTGTTCCACGACTACCTGCGCGTGGCGGGCGTCGACGATGTCTTGCGGGACGCCTTCCGCGAGCGTGGCACGGTGGACAGCGTTCGGCTGTTCCGCCAATTGGACGTAAGCCTCAAGAACACCCTTGCCCAACAGGCCAAGAGCGAACGGCGCAAACCGCAGAGCGTTATCCTTGAGCAGGGCAAAGCGATAGACGCCTTTTATTTGGTGATGGAGGGCAAGGTCGCGCTGACTCGCAACGGCGCGCTCATCGCCGAGGTAAGCGCCAAGGACGAGGATAACTTTTTCGGCGAAATCTGTTCTCTGGACGCCGGCCGTCCGCAACCGCTCGCCGCCCGCGCGCTCACCGCCGTCCGGCTGTTGCGCGTGGAAGGTGAGGCGCTGCGCCAACTCGTGAAGAAAAACATGGGGATCCGCTTTGCGTTGAGCGTCGCGCTCAGGCGCAGGTAGCCGACGCCCTACGGCGCCGATATCCCTCCACGCTGCTCGCGATGCCAGACGCCAATGCCAGCGGCCAGCAACAACCGCCAGACCACGGGCGCTGCTGGTTCGTAGCTGACATCTGTCGGTGTCTATCGCAACCTGGAGTCGGCGACGGCCGCGATTGAGCGGTTGCAACTGAAGCCTGGCTTTGACCTGGCGAAAGTTCACCGCTTTTTGCCCGTTGGGGATGAGCGGAGTGAGCTGGAGCAAGCTATTGCCCAGGCGCAAACGCTCGCCGACCAGCAGACCGAAGGCAAATTTGCCAAAGCGTCGGGAAATATGCCGGTGAGCACGCTCCTGGCACAATGCAAGAATTGGATTGCCGATTTGCTCACTGCGGCCGACAACGCATTCGAAGAAGAGCCCGATATGGCCGACAAGTATCACCAAGGCGGCAAGATCGGTCGCAGCGTCCCGAAGACGTTGGGGCGGATGGAAGCGTTGTTGGTGGTGGCCCAGACGCACAAACCCCAGCTCGCCGCCTGGGGCTTCGGCGACCCCGAGTTCGCAGCGGGCAATAAATTGATTGGCGAGCTCACCAGCACCAACACCACCCAAGACCCGAGAGCTGCATGCAGTCAAAGGGCGCATCTATCTGCTGTTGAAGCAGTTGAGCCGCACTGCCCGCGCGGTGTTCCGCAACGACCCGACCACAGCTGCCAAGCTGAACCTAGATGTGCTCGGCCGCAGCGGCCGGCGGCACACCGCTAACAATCCCGCGTAGCAGCGGCTCCAACCAAGGGCGGCTCGTCTCCATGTAGCGGGCCGCCCTGTCCCACCTCTGGCACACCTCGTTCCAACCGCCGCCCGCCCAACCACAACCACGGCGCGACCGCGCCTCCAAGTTGGACGAGGGGCGCCTACGAGTGCGGCGCAGGCGATTGCCACGGGGGATTTGGCGGGTGCCACACCATTGCGGGGATATCACGACTGTGGATCTGGCGGTTGCCACACGGGTGTTTGTGTTTTGCCACACGGGGTTGGGTGGTTGCCACAAGGGTACGGGGTGGCTACCACACAAGAGTGCCGAGACCCTGCTCTGCCGGCTCTCACTACCTTTGACCCCCGCGTTCTCACGAGCATTGACCCCGGGGTCACCCATCTGCGTAACGCATGTACAATCTCTCAGTTCGCCTTTCGTCGTCCAGCGCCGCGTCGTTTCTTT
>JAKLEG010000608.1 GCA_022703175.1 Myxococcota bacterium
TGCAATGCCACTTGCGCTGGCTATGAGTTCTCAGGGTGCTGGGTATGCATCGGTTGTGGCGACTGCGGTGGTCAGGCGTGCGTCGATCATCGCTGCGGTAGTTGCAACAGTGATAGCGATTGCTGCGCACCGCTGGTCTGCTTCGTCGGTGATTGCGTGCTCTTCTAGCAAAACCCACTGCTTCGCAGTGCCTCTCGGCCTCTGCGTCAGGCACTGCGACGCTCCTGTCCAAGTAACGTCAACCATCCCAGGTATTGCTTCCTGTGGCTCAGACTGCGTGAACTCGGCTCTAGCTAGGCTTGGGGGGACGAGCTTGGCTGGAGTTTTTCGAGATAGCTATTCACCGTGGCCACCAGTGCCTCGCCGCCATCGCGTTTGGAGATGAAGCCTGACGCGCCACAACTTTCCGCAAGCACGGCTAACTCAGCGGCCGGTTTGGAGGAAAACAAGAGCACAATCGAATCTGCCATCCAGCCACGGGCGTGCAGAATCCGCAGCATCTGGTCGCCGTCAAGCGTGGGCATATTCACGTCGAGAAGAATCAGGTCCGGATGCTCGCGATGAACGATGGCGGGCAGGCCAGCTGGCGATAATTGCGTCTCCACGGTGTGGCCGGCAGCCTCAAGGAGTCCCTTGGCCGCAGCCAACGTGGCAGGTGAATCATCAAGGATCAGGATCTTTGCCATAACACCCCCGCAGCAATCCTAGCCGCGGCACTAGGCACGGCGCAATTGTTCATCGATCCACCTCATCCGACATGCCGCGTCAGCGCTCCAGGCTGCGACGGCAGCACCTGACAAATATTTCCTTGAAATATCCATCTCGGCGCATGGTCACCGTCGACCGCGGACAGGCACTTCAGCGTGCCCCCAGGTTGCTGTTAGAGTCTGGCAATGCGCCTATCGCTCCCTCTAATGTATGGCCTCCTAACGCTGGCGTTCGCAAGTGCACCCAAAACGACCCTCGCCGGATCGCTGTTCCTCGATGAGACGCAGCAGCTTCGCATCGATTGGGGCGGCGACGCCTACTACTCGTTCGTGGGCTTTAACGGTTCGCTCTTGAATCCGCAGGAGGGCCAAAATGTCATCGACGCCGCCGCCGAGGGCGGCGTGTACGGCTATCTGCTCGAAAACTTCCTCTTTCCGCATATGCTCAACCTGGAGTTGAGCGTCAATCCGCTGCCGGTGGTGGGTGTTTATCTCAAAAGCGAGCAACCCAGCTTCTATGACCGCGGCAAGATCGTCACCAACCTGAACATCATCGAGAGTGTCACCAGCGGTTTTCCTGAACCCGGCGCGGTGTCGTTGTTTTTGGGCAACAATGTTTTTTTGGTCAACTTTGACTCGGGCGAAACCGAAGGTATCGGGTTTGGTGGCCTGCTATTGAGCTACGGCAATTATCATATTGTCAGCAACGAGCTCGTACGTGAGAACTGGCTGGAGACCGAGGCCAAGCTCAAAGGCATCTCGCTGTCAGAAACGCAAAAACTCGCCTTTTCGTTCCGCGTGGGTGCCCGCTTTCATAGCCACCATGATATTCGCAACACCGTCTACATCTCGATGGCGCGCAGTCACTTGGATCGTCAGTACTGGGGTTGGTCACCGTTCAAGAACAGCGAAGCCGAGTTCCGTACCGACTTCAGCCAGTCGGGCCTGCAACCTACCCGCGTCCTAATTCTGGCAGGCAAAAAGTTGCCCAGTCCCGAAGGTGAGTATGTCTTCTCGCTGGCCGTCGGTGTCGAAGGTATCTTTGCGGATGGCTATTCTGGCAATCTCGCCAAGCGCAAGCTGGAAACGGGCTGGACCTTCCTGCTGCGGCCCAACATCGCTTTCTAGCGACGCTTGTGCCCCACCTTCTCCGAAAGCGCCTGTAAAACCTGGGTACGCTGCTCCACCGAGGGCACCTCGGTTTGTGCGGCCTCTGTCAGTAGCCGGGTTAGCTCAGCATCTGCGGCGCCCAACCCCAGCGCCAACGCTAAGCGCGCAGCCCTTCGGAATCGTGGTGGCTCCTGCCGCTGCAACTCGGCCTCCACCTGCCTTTGCACGATTGGCCTACGCAGGATTTCAGTCGCAGTCCAACCAATCTGATCGCGCCGCGCCTGACTCCATCCCAAGGCCGCCGCGCGCCCCTGCTCATCGACCAGGTTTTGGACATAGTCTGTTAACGTCACAATCGCCGTGAGATCGTCAGGGTTCAACGACTGCCGCACCCCGGCGTGCCAGAGATAGCGCTCGGTGGCCATCGCACCGTCTGCATAATCAGCCATGCCCTCGGCAGGCCCCTCCTGCCCGAGCACCAGTGCCGTGAGAATCGCTCCGGCCCCCGCAAACACGTCATCTCCAAGCGTGTCGCTGGCCAACGCCGGCAGCAAACCACCGCCGGTTGCACACGCATAGGCGGAGTACTCCACCGCGACGGCGTTCTGGTGACCAGCCGTGAGCAACCAATGCTTGATGGTTGGCTGCTGGGTCTGTGCCAAGCGGTCAACCAGATAAATCCGCCCCCAGCCGTGCACCTCCTTGGCAAGCGCCCACAACACCTCTTCAGAATTGGGACCCATTTGATTGGCAAGCGCCACCGCCGCGAACAGGGTGAACTCATCGTTGCGACCAAGCTGCAAAAACAGCTCGCGATCGTCGAACGCGGGCATGATTCCCAACAATCCAAGCGCGGTCTTCACCGGCTCCCGATCGGGCGCCTTCTGAGCCAACCACATGGCGAGAAGGTGTAGATGTTTGGCGTTAAATGAACCATCGGCGACGATCTTGTCGAGCAGCGGATCGAGCACGGAAAGCGCCGGTACCTGCATCGCCTCGTAAAGCACCTTCAACTCGCTCGGCTGCGGGCTCCTTAACGCTTTTTGCAGCGCTGCAAAAAGGGTCGCGGTGGCAGCATCGTCTCGCCCGGTCCCGTGCTTAGCTCGAATCCCATCGGCAGCGCCCGGCACAAACACCTGGCCCTCATGCGCTTGACGGTAGAGCTCCGCATCGGGCAACTCCACAGTGGCCGGGTTTTGGCCCGCGCGCTGCGCCTGCACCATAACCTCGTAGATGGCCGGCCGATCACTCCACGGCGCAGGCTCCATCTCGGGATGCCACAGCATGACAGCAAGCATGCGGCCAAACAGCATCATCGCAATGACACCGATAACGATGGCGACAAGCCGTTGTCGTTTCATGCTCTAGAGGTACCACAACCGTCCAGCCGAACCCACATTGCGGCAGGTGCGCGTCACCTCCTGACTTGCGTAGCGACACCGGCGCTGTCAGAACGGCGCCATGGTAGCTCCCAGTCTCCCTGCTGAAGTGACATCGCAGACGCGTCGTATGGTCGTGCTAGTGGCCACCCTCGCCGCGTTTGTCACTCCTTTTATGGGCTCTGCCGTCAACGTCGCGCTGCCCGCCATCGGCCAAGAGCTGTCGCTCGACGCCGTGTTGCTCAGCTGGGTATCGACAGCATATCTGTTGGCAGCGGCCGTCTTCTTGGTGCCGTTCGGAAAGCTCGCCGACATCTACGGTCGCAAGCGGATCTTCTTGCTGGGCGGTGTCACCTTCACCCTGGCGTCGCTG
>JAKLEG010000609.1 GCA_022703175.1 Myxococcota bacterium
CCAAAAACTTGGGGAAGTGGTTCAAGCCTTCCGCATACGCCAAACGCGAGGAGCCCCTGGCGAAAGCGCGCGGCTGACATGGTGTGCCTTCACCTTGGATATCGTGCGGCCATCCCGGCACGAGCGACACCCCGGGTACTGAGCGGACGGTATCGAGGAACGCAGGATCGCTGCCGTGTAAGAAGCTTACGCCGTAATCAAGCGGGATATCATTCAGACGCCACGTGGCGCACCGACCACCAATCCCGCGGCCACGATTCAACACCAGCGGCCGCACACCTCGATCGGCAAACGCCCGCCCCGCGGTTAACCCGGCCACACCGGCTCCAACCACCACGACGTCGTGGGTTGTATCTGCAGTCGTCATGGGCGCATCCATCGACGGTTTCGCTCAGGCGGTCAAGCGAAGCCAACCGAAACAGACGGCTCAAAGCCTGGGCGACCTCAGGACGCCTGGCCCTTGTGCACCTACGCAAGCAACGCCAGACTAATCGCACCATGGCCTCCACCGCCGCTCTGCTGCCTGAGATTATCGTAGGAATTTCGTCTTGCCTCGTCGGTCACAAGGTCCGCTACGATGGCCAACACAAACACGACCCTTTCCTTACGGATACGCTCGGGCGCTTCGTGCGTTTTGTGCCGATTTGTCCGGAGGTAGGCATCGGTTTGGGAACGCCGCGCGAAACCATCCGGTTGGAACGTCACGGCGACGTCATTCGACTCACGGCCCCCAAGAGCGGCGCTGACCACACCCAGGCAATGCAGGACTATGCCAAAGCCAGGGCCGCCGAGGTGGAACCCCTCGATCTGTGCGGCTACGTCTTCAAGAAAGACTCGCCGTCGTGCGGCCTATTCCGCGTTAAGGTCTACGGCGAGAGTGGGCTAGGAGTTCGCAACGGCAGGGGGCTGTATGCCAAGGGCATCACCCAGGCGCACCCGCTGCTGCCGGTTGAGGAGGAGGGCCGTTTGAACGACGTTGCCTTGAGGGACAACTTCGTCGAACGGGTGTTCGCCTATCGCCGCGTCAAGGCGCTGTGCCACGGACGGCTGGCGCCAAAAGATCTAATCGCCTTCCACGCCCGCGAAAAGCTGTTGCTGATGGCACACGCGCCAGCGCACTACCAGACTTTGGGTGCACTCGTCGCCCACGCCAAAGAGGTGCCTGCCGCGGAACTTAAGGCACGCTATCAGGCAGGTTACATGGCAGCCATGGCCGAGCTGGCCACGGCCAAACGTCACACCAACGTGCTCCAACACATCGCGGGCTACTTCAAGAAGAGCTTGGATATTGACGACCGCCGTGAGCTTAGCCAAATCATCGACGACTATCATCGAGGTCTTGTACCGCTCATTGTGCCGATCACGCTGATCAAGCACTTCCTGCGCAAAGCCCCCGCGCCGTACCTGGCCGCCCAGAGCTATCTGGAGCCACATCCCAAGGAGCTGTTGCTCCGTAATCACGTGTAGGTCGCACGTGCCGCTGCCCACAAGCCGCCTACGGACGCTGAACGACGCTCCCCCCAATGCGCAGGGTCGATTCGTGATCTACTGGATGACGATGAGCCGGCGGCTACACCACAACTTTGCCCTCGATCACGCTATCGACCGAGCTGCCGAATGGCGTCTACCGTTGTTGGTGCTGGAGACCCTCCGCGTCGATTACCCATATGCGAGCGACCGCCTGCACCGCTTCTTGCTGCAGGGCATGCATGACAACGCCTTGGCCGCCCAATCGTTGCCACTTCGCTATGCCGCCTACGTCGAACCGAGGCACGGTCACGGCCGCGGCCTTATCGAAGCCTTGGCCTCGGAGGCGGCCCTGATTGTCACCGACGACAGCCCTAGCTTCTTCATTCCGCACATGCTCGCAAGCGTGGCGCCGCGCCTGCCAGTACCACTGGAAGCGGTGGACGACTACGGCCTGCTGCCGATCCGCAGCGTCGGTAAAGCCTGCCCCACGGCCTTCGTGTTTCGGCGCCTGTCTCAAAAGCGATTGCCACCGTTATTGCTAGAGCGCCCCAGAGCCGAGCCTTTGTTCGGTCGGAGCTTGCCACAACTGCCAAGCCTACCCCGAGCGCTCACCGAGCGTTGGCCAGCGCTCTCACTCCACGAGCTTGGGCGCCTCACCGATGCCCTCGAAACCTTGCCCATCGATCACCACATCCCCCCCGTGGCGCTCACAGGCGGCGCACAGGCCGCCCAAATGCGACTGGCAGAGTTTTTGGCCCATGGCCTCGACCGCTACCAAGACGACCGTAATCACCCTGACCGCCAGGGCACCAGTGGCTTGTCCCCCTACCTGCATTTTGGCCACATCGGCATACATCAGATCGCACACACAATCCTTGCCCGAGAAGGGTGGAGCCCCGACCGACTGGCGCTAAACCCTCGTGGCGCCCGCGAGGGTTACTGGGGCGTCTCAGCCAACGCCGAAGCCTTCCTGGATCAACTTGTGACGTGGCGCGAACTAGGGGCAAACACCCTCACGTTCCTACCGCACGCCGAACACTTCGATACGTTGCCTTCTTGGGCGCGAGCATCGTTGCTCAAACATGCTCAAGACCCCCGACCATACACTTACGACCTGGCCACGCTAGACGCCGGACTCACGCACGATCGCGTCTGGAATGCCGCGCAGCATGAACTCGTAACCACAGGACTCATGCACAATTACCTGCGCATGCTATGGGGCAAACGTATCTTGGAATGGAGCGCCACGCCCCAACAGGCGCTCACGACCATGCTCGCGCTCAACGATCGCTATGCCTTGGATGGCCGAGACCCCAACTCATTGGCAGGCATCACCTGGTGTTTGGGCCGCTACGACCGACCGTGGGCCCCCGAACGACCGATTTTCGGCGTCGTGCGCTATATGAGTTCGGCCAACACGCTGAAGAAACTCAGAATGCGCAGGTACTTGGAAGCGCACAGCGCACCCACGGGTCAACGCACCTTGTTTTAGGCCTCTACCAATAGCGCTCCACGATGATGCTGCCTGGCGTACGGCGGGTTTGTTCCGAAAAGCCCTCGGCACCCAAAATGCGCACCATGTCGTCCACCATGGTGGGGTTCCCACACAAGAACACACGACTATTGTCGGGGGTCGGATGAAAACCCCAGGCCTCGTCGAGATGGCCCTCCAACCAAAGCTTCTGCACGTGGCCCGTGAGCCCCGGCCACGGCGTCGATTCCTCGCTGGGGCGACTCACCATCGGCAGGTAGGTCAACGTGGGACACTCGCGTTGCCACGCCAGCACATCGTTTTGGTAGCCCAGGTCCCAGGAATGGCGCGCCCCCAAGAGAATCGCCAGGCGTCGATCACCGCAGCCCAACCCGGAGCGCAGCATGCTCATGTAGGGCGCAAGCCCGGTGCCAGTGGCAATGAACACCAGGTGCTTATCGGCGGGCACGTCGTTCAAGGTAAACATGCCGGTGATCTTGTGGTGCAGCCACAAACGATCTCCGGGCTTGAGGGCAAAGAGTCTGGGGGTGAAGGTCCCCGAGTGCACAAGCGTGACAAAAAACTCCAAGTAGTCTGGCGACTGCGAGTGCGATGC
>JAKLEG010000061.1 GCA_022703175.1 Myxococcota bacterium
ATGAGCTGATCGCCGTGAATGACAACCCTGTAGCAGAGATGGCCTTTGGCGAGGTCCAAGAGCGACTGCGCGGCCCGGTAGACTCTAAGATTTCGCTCACGGTGCGCCACCCGCACCGCAGTGACGTTTGGAACTACACCTTGGTGCGTAGCTGGATCCGTGTGGTGCCGCTCGTGCATCGGACGCTCGGCGATGGCATCGAGCTGATTCACGTAAAGAGCTTTGCACGTCGCGTGACCGTAGACCTGGAGGCACAGTTGGCCCGCACGCCCCCCACGCGAGGGTTAATTCTGGATTTGCGCGGCAACCCTGGAGGCCTGTTCGATGAGGCCGTGGCAATGTGCGACCTGTTCTTAAAAGACGGCCCCATCGTCTCGGCGACCGGTCGAAATGGACGCTTGCTGGAGCAACAGCAGGCCCATACCCGAGGCAATGAACCCAGCTATCCCGTGGCCGTGCTCATTGATGGTGGCAGTGCCTCGGCCGCTGAGATCGTCGCTGGCGCCCTGCACGACCGTGGCCGAGCCCGCCTGTTTGGTCAAAAGAGTTACGGCAAGGGCTCGGTGCAAAGCATCATCGACCTGTCCGATGGCTCAGGTTTGAAGCTGACCGTGGCTCGCTACCAGACTCCGTCGGGTCGCACCATCGACGGCACCGGCATCGAACCAGACGAACGGATCGAGAGCGAAAGCGAGGCCGACGCCGAGCACGTGGTGACGCGCGCGGCAGCGTGGCTCAAGACGGCAGCGACGAAACGTTAGGCGAAAACGCTACGGCGTCGTTTGGAAATCGGAAAGCACAGTGACCCCGAGTGGCCCGACGTCGGCGTCGGCGGCCTCGATCCCGGCGGTGACCGACAGGCGATAGCACAAGTTGACCCCAAGCGGATCCGCGGGCGCCAAATGCGCCACTTGATCCACCTCGAAGCTGATGTCGGCCGGCACCTCTGCCACCGAACCACAGCCACTTTGCACCGGGGTATTGCACGGCGGTGTGCCGAGACAGGTGAGCGCCACGCGGGTAGAGGCGGCCACTGCGCTCTTTAGTTGGTGCGAAAAATAAACGCGCCCTTCGACCGCCGTGCCAATGTCGGTGGCACCGTGGTTGGGCAGAATCGCCACCACCTGCAGGACGTTGGGCACCACGACCTCCGGCTCGCCGCATGCAGCCAGAGACACGCAAGACACAAGCCACAAGAACATTCGTCGCATCGGCCACCCCATCTCCCGCTAGATAGCCCCTGCCAGGGGGCCTTGTCGAGAAGATGTCCGAAACGCCTGACGCCGGCGGCGTTACTGGCCGAGCGCCTGCGTCAGCCCAGCCACCATCGGATGGTTAGGCGCAATCTCGGATAAAGCGGCCAACACCTCGCGGCCCAGGAGGCGCGCTGCTTCTGGCTCCGCGTCAGCGTTGGTCTTGGCTCTCTCCAGTCGCTCAATCGCGATCGCGGCCGCCTCCCCCAACAGCGGCACATCCTTGGGAGCCCGTAGCAATCCTTGCCGCACCGCCTGTTCAGCCGCCGGCCAGTGCCCAAGCCGCCGCTCAAGGCGGGTCAACCACAGCAACGCGTCTGTGTCGCTCGGTTGGAGGATACAGAGCGCCTGATACATGTCGCGCGCCAAGCTGACATCGTTGGCCGACACCGCTACCTGGGCCAACAAGCGTGTGGTCTCGGCATCGAAGGGGTCGCGGGCATGCGCCTCCAGAAGCGCCTTTTGCGCCTCCAATTCCCGATGCGCCGCCACCAGGCCATTCCCCAAGGCCCGCCATGGCTCAGCATCCAAGGGCGCAAGCTCCGCCGCCTCTTCGAAATAGCGCAGCGCTTCACGCATCAGTCCCCGATTCAGAGCTGCCAGGCCCGCGGTCGTAAGCACGCGCGGATGGGCAACCTCTTGCCGCAACGCCTCGATGCGCACGAACTCTTCGCTGGTGGGATTGCCGCGCGACAAGCTGGTGAGCAATTCCTTGAGCGTCATTTCAACATTGGCGTCGAGCGGTGCTTCGCTCTTGGCCACGATGGTGCGCAGCAGCTTACGGGCGCGGTTTACCTCGGCGGCATTCGGGGCCAGAATCATGATACCGCGCACCAAGGCCGCTGCCTCCGCCACTCGATCTTGGCCCAAGAGGCTTTGCGCAAGGGCCAATCGCAGATCTGCGCGCACCGGCGCCAAACCCGCAGCCTCACCCAAAGCCACCTCGGCCTCGGCAAAGCGACCGCCACCCAGCAGGACCAGGCCTTTGCGATACAAGACCTCCACGCGTTCGGGGCCCTGAAGAGCCTGCAGCGCTTGGTCCAAAGAGGTTAGTGAGGTTTGCACATCGCCGCGCACCGCCGCCACCAGTCCCTTCAGGTAGGCCGCTGACGCAGGTGTTATGGCGCAGCCTTGCAATACCGCCTGCACGTCACCCGCCGCTCCAAGCTCAACCCACACCTCAACAAGCTGACGCGCGAGGGCCAAATCGCTCGGCTCGGCACAGAGGGCGCGGGCGTAAGCGGCATAGCTCTCTGGCAGCCGACCGTCCCGATGCAGCGTTGCGGCGACACTGCCAAGCGGCACAGGCGCCGCGTGCGTACAACTCGCCAAGATTATTCCTAACACCCAGAGCTGCTTCATGACGCGCGACCTTACCAGCCCGCATCAGGGAAGACCACGGCAGTTGCCGATGGCCATGGGACGGAAGAACGTGCTACGAAAACGCCAGACGAGGTTCGTCATGCATGAGCTCGCGCTTGCACAGAACTTGATGGCGGTGATTCAGAAGACCGTAAACGACCATGGCGGTGGCAAAGTCTCGTCGGCCACACTCAAAATCGGTGCGCTCACCCACGTGGAGCCAGAAACGCTAGGCTTCGCCTTCTCGGTGGTCACCCGCGACACCTGTGCCGAAGGCTGCCAGCTCTACTTCGAGCGTTTGCCGTTGGTGGTGCGCTGTTCGGGTTGCAACTTCGGCGGTGAAGTCGATGTGCAATCCATGATGTGCCCTCGTTGTGGCGCCGCTGGCTTGCAGGTGGTGTCGGGACGGGAAATCGAGTTGTCGACGATCGACTTGGAGGAGTCCGCGCATGCATGAAGTTGCCGTGAAAGAAGGTCTGCTCGCCCACAACGACGAGGCGGCCCACCACAACCGTGAGCATTTCATTGAGCACGGCGTCTACGTGATCAACATCATGAGCGCGCCCGGCGCGGGCAAAACCACGCTGCTCGAACGCACTGTGGATGCTTTCAAGCGTGACTACAAAGTTGCGGTCATCGAAGGTGATCTGCAGACCAACCAGGATGCCGAGCGGATCGCCAAGCACGGCGTGCCGGCCTTGCAAATCAACACGGGCGGCGCCTGCCACCTCGACGCCCGCATGATCCACGATGCCCTCGATCACCTACCGCTCGCCGGACTTGACCTGTTAGTGATTGAAAACGTTGGCAATTTGGTGTGCCCCGCGGAGTTCGACTTAGGCGAGCATGACAAGGTTATGTTGCTATCGGTCACCGAGGGGCATGACAAGCCGCGCAAATATCCGCTGATGTTCCACGTGGCGCGGGCGATGGTGCTGAACAAAGTGGATCTGTTGCCCTACACCGATTTCGACGTCGCCAAGGCGACCCGCGACGCGAAGGCCTACAACCTCGACTTGGATGTGATTCAGGTATCGGCCCGCACGGGCGCGGGGTTGGAAAATTGGCTTACGTGGCTGAAGGCGCGCATGGCTCGCGTGAAGGCGCGCTAACGCGTAGGCTAAGCCGGCTCCATGCGGGTCATCGTATCGGCCACGCGCCGCAACTCTTCTAGGGTCTTCATCGCTTCGTCTTCATCCAGCCGCGACAACGCAAAGCCTATGTGCACGATGACATAGTCACCCACTTTGGCATCGGGGGTATAAACCAAGGCCACCTGCTTCGTGACCCCGGAGAAGTCGACCTTGGCGGGGCGCAACGGATCGGTGTCATCTACACTCAGCACACGACCGGGAACAGCTAGGCACATGAAGTTCTCCAATGTCACCGCCACTATAGAGGGCGCACGCAGGTCAGGTCCACGGGACATTGCCCGCAGCACTTGGGCTATGGCAAGCTCCGCGCCCACGCAGGCGTTCAGGACCGATGGGGACGCATGAAGAAACGTTGGCGCCTAGACATCGAAGGAGCGGTCCAAGGGGTCGGCTTTCGGCCGTTTGTCTATCGCCTAGGCACCGAGCTTAAGCTTTGTGGCTTCGTCGAGAACAATCCGCGCGGGGTACGCATCGAGCTTGAGGCAGAGCCCACACTGTTGGAGCGCTTTCGCGCCCGCTTCGCTAGCGAGCTGCCCCAGGCGGCCTTCATCCTGGATGAGGAGTTCAGCGAGTTGCCAGTTGCGGGTGACGCCGACTTTGTCATTCGCGACAGCCCCACCACGGGCGAGCGCAGCGCGGTGATTTTGGCCGAGCGCGCCACCTGTCAGGAGTGTTTGGACGAAATCCGGGATCCCGGCAATCGCCGTTTTGGTTATCCGTTTACCAACTGCACCCAGTGCGGTCCGCGTTACAGCATCATCGAAGCCCTCCCCTACGATCGCCCGAAAACTACGATGCGGAGCTTCGTGATGTGTGCCGACTGTCAGCGAGAGTACGACACCCCGGCCGACCGCCGCTTTCATGCCCAACCGAATGCCTGCCCGGTGTGTGGCCCTAAACTGACATTGGCCGACCCCGACCGACAGCAGCTCGCATGCGGACAGGAGGCCCTCAGCGCTGCCGCCTGCGCCCTGGCCAGCGGGAAAATCCTCGCGGTGAAGGGGTTGGGCGGCTTTCACCTCATGGTGGATGCCCAAAACGACCTAGCCATCCGCCGCTTGCGCGAACGCAAAGCCCGCCCCAACAAACCGCTGGCGGTGATGGTGACATCTCTGGAAGCCGCACGCCGCGAGGTCGCGGTGGATGCGCGCGCCGCTCACCACCTACAAAGCGCAGCGGCACCCATCTTGCTGCTACCCCGCTCGCCCACCAGCACCCTTGCCCCAAGTGTCGCTCCCGATGTTGACACCGTCGGCGTCATGCTTGCGTACACTCCCTTACACCACCTGCTCTTGGCGCATCTGCCCGGCCCGGTGGTGGCCACCAGCGCCAACCTGAGCGATGAGCCGATTTGCACGACCGAGGCCGAGGCCTTTGAGCGCCTGAGCGACATTGCCGATCTCTTCTTGCTGCACGACCGTCCGATCGCCCGACACGTGGACGACAGCGTGGCGTGGCTTGTCGCCGATGATATGCGGCTGTTACGCCGAGCCCGCGGCTACGCACCTTTGCCGCTGAAGCACGCCCTACCACTGCCCTGCATCTTGGCGCTGGGGAGTGACCTTAAGAACACCGTGAGCTTGAGCGTCGGCAAAAAGATCGTCGTCAGCCAACACATCGGTGACCTGCAGAGCTTCGAGTCCCAACAAGCATTTCTGCGCACCATCGACGACCTGGTGACCATGTACGATGCCCACCCGGTGGCGGTGGCTCACGATCTACATCCAGATTTCGTCGCCGGGTCGTGGGCATCTCTGGAGGCCCAGCTGCCATCCACCTTGGCCGCCCGACTGCGCCACGCCCGTCGCATTGGCGTCCAACATCACCACGCCCACCTGGCGAGCTGCCTCGTGGACAACCAGCATACGGGCCGCGCCTTGGGTATCAGTTGGGATGGCACCGGCTTGGGCCTAGACCGCACCCTCTGGGGTGGCGAATTCTTGCTTGGCGACGCGGTGCATGTCGAGCGCGTGGGACACCTGCAGCCGTTCCGCTTATTGGGCGGCGACCAAGCGGTGCGCGAGCCACGACGGGTCGCGTTGGCTCTGTTGTGGGAATGCTATGGACCAGAGCTGTTTAACCGCGACCTGTCGCCCGTGGTGGACGCATTCAACGCCCAAGAACGCACCTACTTTGCCAGCCTGCTCGCCCAACAAAGCGCCCCCATCACCACCAGCGCGGGGCGGCTGTTCGATGGCGTGGCTGCCTTGCTCGGCCTCAAACCGCGCGTCAGCTACGAAGGCGAAGCGGCGATCGCCCTGGAGGCGATGGCGACAACCAACGATGGGGCAGAGCTACCCATGCCCGTGACGACAGGTGCGGTGGGCTTTGTGGTGGATTGGCGGCCCTGGGTACGGGCGCTGGTCGAGACACGGTCGCAGCAACCCTCGCGCGAGCGTTGGGCAGCATGCTTTCACAACAGCCTTGTGACAAGCCTTGCGCAGGTGGCAGAGCATGTCGGCGAGGCCCACGTGGCGCTTTCCGGAGGTTGCTTTCAAAACCGCATCTTGACGGAAGGCGTTGCGGCCAGGCTCGTAAAGCAAGGGCATCGCGTGTTGTTGCATCGGCAAGTACCGCCGAACGATGGCGGGCTCAGCGTGGGACAGGTGATGGTGGCGGCAGCGACACTCGGACAACGGTCGGTAGCGTTGATGGGGTAAGGCATGCGTTACGTGGATGAATTTCGTGGTGAGACTGAAGCCAAAACACTACGCGACCTGATCGCGCGCGATGTGCGTAAGCCTGTCACCTTGATGGAAGTGTGTGGTGGCCAAACCCACACGATCATCAAGTATGGCCTGGACGAGCTGTTACCCAAGGAGGTGCGGCTGCTGCACGGCCCTGGATGCCCGGTGTGTGTCACCCCCATTGGCCTCATCGATCAGGCTGTGACGCTTTCGGAGCAAGGCGTCATCCTGACATCGTTCGGCGACATGCTACGTGTGCCTGGCACCCGCGGCGACCTGTTTAGCGCCAAGGCCCGTGGTGGAGATGTACGCATCGTCTACTCGCCTGTGGATGCACTGAAATTGGCGCAGGACAATCCCCACCGCCAAGTGGCCTTTTTCGCGGTGGGTTTCGAGACCACCGCGCCCGCCATTGCGATGGTGGTCGAGCGGGCGCACGTCTTAAAGGTTCCGAACTTCAGCATCCTGGCGGCCCATGTCCTCGTGCCGCCAGCCCTGCGCGCGGTGCTGGATGCTCCCGGCAACGAAGTACGCGGCTTCTTGGCGCCCGGACATGTTTGCGCGGTGATGGGCTACTGGGAGTACCAACCGATTGCTGCCAAGTATCGGGCCCCCATTGTGGTGACGGGCTTTGAACCGCTGGACCTGTTGCAAGGCATCCATTGGTGCGTACGCGCGCTGAATGAGGGGCGCTTCACCGTAGACAATCAGTACAGTCGGGCCGTGACTGAGCGCGGCAACGAGGCGGCCCAAGCGATGATGAATCGCGTCTTCGAAGTCTGTGACCGAGAATGGCGCGGCATCGGCGTCATCCCGCAAAGCGGCCTCGCGGTGCGCCCGGCCTATAGTGCCTATGACGCTGCGGTGCGTTTTGCCTTGGGCGAACCCGGGCATGACACGGCCTCGGAGTGCATCGCGGGCGATATCTTGCGCGGTCGAAGCAAACCAACTGCTTGCCCGGCCTTTGGCACACGCTGCACGCCCGAAAAACCGCTTGGCGCCCCAATGGTTTCGGCCGAAGGTGTGTGCGCTGCCTACTATCAGTTCGGGAGACACTCGTGAGCCCCGTCGATCTATCGTTGCCCTTCGCATGTCCGCTGCCGATCAGTGACTATCCCACCGTGCTTCTGGCGCACGGCGGCGGCGGCCGATTGTCACACCAGCTCATCGATAAGGTATTTGCCAAGGCCTTCGCCAACGAGTTGCTTGCCCCGATGCATGACGGTGCCGTGATGCGTGTGCCGGCCGGCCGTATCGCGATGAGCACCGATTCATTCGTGGTGAAGCCGTTGTTCTTCCCAGGTGGCAACATCGGCGAGTTGGCGGTGTGTGGCACAGTGAACGACTTGGCGATGTGCGGTGCGACGCCGATGTGGCTTACCGCCGGTTATATTCTGGAAGAGGGCCTCAGCATGGAAACCCTCTGGCGCGTGGCCTCGTCGATGCGGCAGGCCGCCGATCAGGCCGGTGTGAAAATCGTCACCGGTGACACCAAGGTGGTGGATCGGGGCAAAGGCGATGGCATCTTCATCAACACCGCCGGTGTCGGTCTCATCCCTGAAGGCATTGAGGTTGCGCCTTTGCGCATGGCGGCTGGCGACGTGGTACTATTATCCGGCGACATTGGCCGACACGGCGTCGCCATCTTGTCGGTGCGCGATGGCCTAAGCTTCGAGTCTGAGCTCCAAAGCGACGCGGCGCCGCTCAACGGCTTGGTAACGAGCTTGCTGACCGCGGTGGGGAACGATGTGCACGTGCTGCGGGATCCAACCCGGGGCGGCGTGGCCAGTGCGCTGTGCGAGTTGGCAAGCGCGGCCAAGCTCGGGGTCGAGATTCATGAGAAAGCGATCCCGGTGCGTGACGCCGTGCGCGGTGCCTGCGAGATGTTGGGGCTCGACCCGCTCTACGTGGCCAACGAGGGCAAGCTTGTGGCGTTTGTTAAGAAAGAACGCGCCGATGAGGCGTTGGCGGCGCTCAGGGCACATCCTTTAGGCACCGAGGCCAGCATTATTGGGCAGGTCACAGCCGAACACCCTGGCCGGGTGGTGATGAAGAGCGGTATGGGCGGCAAGCGCGTGATCGAAATGATGAGTGGCGAACAACTACCGCGGATCTGCTAGCGCTTCTCCTGCGCCCGGCGTTTCGGCGTTGGCTTATGCGCCGTTGGCGGGGCGCTCGTCGCCACGTCATGAGACGCCACGTAATCCAATAAATGGCTTAGACCCATGGTGTAAGACGCCGCCCCCAACCCAGAGATCTGGGCGACGCACACGTCCTTGATGACCGAGTGTCTGCGAAACGGTTCGCGCTTCTTGATGTCCGAGAGGTGCACCTCTACCGCTGGCAGGCTCACCGCGGCGATCGCATCGCGCAACGCATAGGAATAGTGCGTCAGCGCCCCAGGGTTGATGACTAATCCGTGCACGCGAGTGCGTGCGGCATGGATGGCGTCAATGAGCGCGCCTTCGTGATTGGACTGCAAGAACCGCAGCTTGGCCCCCCGCGCCTGGGCGACGGGGCGCATCTTGGCATGCACCTGGGCGAGCGTCTCGTGGCCGTACAGGGTGGGCTCGCGAATCCCGAGCAGGTTCAGGTTGGGTCCATCCAAAACCAACACGTGAATCGTCATCGCGACAATCTCCAACCCAACCGCACAAAGGCGGCGGCGACATCCTCTGGCCCTACGTTGGGATCGACCACTGGCTTGCCGATGGCCTGCAACAACACGAAATTCACCTTGCCAGCCTGTGCCTTCTTGTCGTGCAACATGGTGTGCCACAACCGCGTGAGGCTCAAGCGCGGCAGCGGCGGCAACGGGATATCGGCCAAGGCGGCCTCCCAGGTGGCCTGCACTCCGGCCGACAGATGACCGCGAACAACGGAGAGCGAGAGCGCCGCGCGCAGCCCGTACAGTACCGCCTCACCGTGGCGTAACTTACCGTAGCCTGCCAAGGTCTCCAGTGCGTGCGCCACCGTGTGGCCCAGATTCAAGACCCGCCGCATGCCGAGCGTTTCGTAGGGGTCAGCCGCCACCACGCGCGCCTTGTGCCGCACCGAGGCCGCGATACACGCCTCAATCAAAGGGGAGCGTAGGGCCAATACTTGTCGCCGCCGCCGCACGAGCTGCCTCAACAATCGCGGGTCGTAGGCCAGACCATACTTGACCATTTCGCCATAGCCAGAGATGCGGTCGCGCAGTGACAGGCTGTGCAGGAGCGCCACATCGGCGACAACCAGGCAGGGTTGATGAAACGCGCCAATGAGGTTTTTTCCCAGGGGGTGATTCACGCCGGTCTTGCCGCCAACGCTGGAGTCCACTTGGGCCAAAAGCGTCGTGGGCACCCCCACCCAACGAATTCCCCGCAGGTACGTGGCCGCCACGAAGCCGGCCAAATCGCCGATCACGCCGCCGCCCAGCGCCACGATGATGCTTTGCCGATCCAACTTGGCGGCGATCAGCTCACCAAAGATCGAAAATAGCCGACGGTAGTCCTTGGCTGACTCGGTGACCGGCAGCGTCAACGCCGTTGCAGGAACGCCGCGCCGCGCGAGACTTTGGCAGAGCGTTTGCGCTCGTTCATCAAGCACCCGGTCGCCAATGACCGCGACTGCCGTGGGTTGAAGCTGCGCCAAGGCTTGCGGCAACCGCTGGCATAGACCTTTGCCCACCCAGACGTCATAGGATGCTTGCGGGAGCGCAACGTTCACGCGACGCATGGCGAGATCTCCTTCAGGATGGCGTCGACAATGGCCTCGACGCTTTGGCCATCGGTGCTAACGCGGAGCTCGGCGGAGCGGTAACCGGGCTCGCGCGCCGCAAACAACGCCTGTACCGACGCATCGGGCTCCGGTTTTCCGCGCAATAGCGGGCGACTCTGCTTGTCCATCCGCGCCCAGATCGTCTCCAGGCTGGCCTCCAGGTAGATGAGCTGCCCGGCCTTGTGCACCTGGGCACGATTCTCAGTCGACAAGAGCGTGCCGCCCCCCAACGCCACAACGGCGGCTGGCCCCGCACACTGCGCCGTAAGAACTGAGGTTTCCAGCTGGCGGAAGTAAGCTTCGCCGTGGGCCTCAAAGATCAGCGGAATCGACTGGTGTGCGCCCTGTTCAATTTTGTGGTCGAGATCCACAAACGGCAACCCCACTGCTCGGGCCAACGCCGGCCCTACGGTGGATTTGCCCGACCCCATGAAGCCGGTCAAAAACAGGCTACGCGGGATCGGTGTGGGCATGCCACGCCTCAAGCCGTGGCAACAGCTCGGCCATGCTGTCGCCGCCAAATTTATGAAGCAGCGCTTGTGCAAGCGTGAGCGTAAGCAGCGACTCGCCGATCACCGCGGCGGCTGGCACAGCGCACACGTCGGAGCGCTCGACGTGGGCCTCGGCCACCTCACCGGTTTCAAGCTTTACGGAGTGCAACGGCTGCATCAACGTGGAGATCGGTTTCATCGCCGCGCGTACCACCACGCATTGGCCGGTGGACATACCCCCCGTGATGCCACCTGCCCGGTTACTGGCATAGGCCACCCGTCCGTGTGGCGCTGGTAGCAGCTCGTCGTGCGCCAACGACCCAGGCACACCTGCCGAAGCAAAGCCGTCCCCCACCTCAACGCCTTTGATGGCATTCAGGCTCAAAAACTGTCGACCGATTTCGGCCTCCAAACGGCGATCCCAATGCACGTAGCTGCCAAGGCCCACCGGGACGCCGAACGCCAGCACCTCGAAGACGCCCCCCAACGTGTCGCCGCGCGCCTTGGCCGCCTCAACCTCGGCAATCATCGCCTGCTCAGCGGGTTTCCCCAAACACCGCAAGGGCGAGCTATCCACCCGAGCGTTCAGCGAGGCGAGTTCCGCATCCAGCGGCGTGGCATCCTGGACGCTTCCGACCTGCACCACCCGACTCGCCACGTAGATACCGCAAGCACCCAAAAACTGCCGGGCCACACTCGCGATGGCCACGCGGATGGTGGTCTCGCGAGCACTGGAGCGCTCTAGCACGTTGCGCATGTCGTGATGACCATACTTGAGACTGCCCACGAGATCAGCGTGCCCTGGGCGCGGCACGCTCACCGTCCGGTCGGCACCCGCTCGCGGATCGGCAACAGACGCCACCGCCATGGTCGTCTGCCAGTTGGGCCAGTCGCGGTTGCGAATGAGCAGACTGATGGGGCTGCCGAGGGTATAGCCGTGCCGCACCCCTGAGAGCACCTCCACGGCATCGTCCTCGATGGTTTGCCGCGCTCCACGGCCATACCCTAACTTGCGCCGCTTCAATTCGGTGTGCAGGGCAAGTAAATCCAGGGGCAACCCGGCAGGCAGCCCTTCGAGGATAGCCACCAACGCTTGTCCGTGTGATTCGCCGGCCGTCAGGTAACGCAACGTCATCCTCGTACCTCACGCTGCAACGCAGCCATCAATGTGCGCGTTAGCTTTTGCGAGTGTGGCCACGCGCCAAACCAGATCTCGTAGGCCGCCAAGGCTTGCTCCACCAACATCTGCAGCCCCCCCAGCGGTCGATAACCCGCCCGCCGCGCATGGCGCAAGAACGGCGTTACCGCGGGCCGATAGACCACATCGAAGGCCACCGCATCGGGCAGCGCCCAAGGCGGCAACACCATATTGCTAGGCGCTTGTCCCTGCATGCCCAAAGACGTGGCATTCACCACCAGGCCCACGGCGACGTCCACCTGGGCATCCTGGCGTGCGACCAACACAGTGGCCGGAAAATGAGGCTGCAGCTCACGCACCAAACACCGCGCTTTCGCAAGCGTCCGATTCACCACCACCACCTGTGCGGCCTTGAGTTGGCCCAAAGCATAGACGACCGCCCGCGCCGCGCCGCCAGCCCCGAACACCACGGCTGTGCGCGCCGCGACCTGAACCCGATTGGAAACGAGCGTGGCATGAACGCCCATGACGTCGGTGTTGTGCGCCGTCATGTCGCCGTGGGTAAACGCCAAGACGTTCGCGGCCCCCACCGCTTGAGCCTCGGCACTTACCCAGTCGGCCAGCCCCAGCACGGCGCGCTTGTGTGGCAAGGTGACATTTAGGCCGACCAACAGCGGCACGGCGCGCAACCCCAGAAGAAAGGGCTTCAGAGCGGCTGGTCCCACCTCGATAGGCCGGTAAGCCAACGGCGTCTGCAGGCGCTGCGCGAGCTTGCTGAACAACAGCGGCGACAGGGAATGGGTAATCGGCTGACCGATCACGCCACACCAGGGGGGAGTAAGCTGAGATTCAGCCATGACCTAAGCCAGCCAACGTCTCCCAGAACGCCGGGTATGAGACCGAGGCTGCCTCAGCGTGCTCGATCGTCGTCTCACCGTGGGCCGAGAGCGCCGCCACAGCGAATGCCATGGCTACCCGATGGTCCCCCATGGAATCGAGGGCGGCGCCGCGAAGTTTCTGCGGACCAACAATCCGGAAACCATCGGCGAAGGTTTCGATGGTACCGCCCATCAACCGGAGATTCTTGGCCACGCTCTCGATGCGGTCGGTTTCTTTCACACGCAGCTCTTCGGCGCCGTGCACGACCGTTTCACCTTCGGCCAAGGCCCCCAACACCGCGACCAGCGGGATCTCGTCAATCAACGCGGGCACCTCGGCTGCGGTGATGCTGGTTCCCGCAAGACCCTGCGCCCTCAGACTCACGGTGCCTACCGGCTCCAGCTCGGCCTCAATGATGTGCTCGGTGAGCGAGGCGCCCATCCGTTCGAGCACCCGGAAGAAACCGGTGCGCGTCGGGTTCAGCAGCACCTGTGTCACCTCCATATGGCCCTTGGGCGCCGCGGCGGCCGCCGCCAACCAGAACGCGGCCGACGAAGGGTCACCCGGCACCACCACGGAGGCACCGTGCAACTCGCCGCCCTTGACGCTGATTTGCGTCGCGGTGCGATCGAGCTGGGCACCAAAGTGAGGCAATAACCGTTCGGTGTGGTCACGACTGTCGATACGCCCGCCAAGTCGTGTCGTGCCTTCGGCATACAAGCCCGCCAACAGCACTGCGCTCTTCACCTGGGCGCTGGCCACCTCCAAGTTGATGTCTGCAGCTCGCAGTCGGCCTTGGCCATGGATGGTGACGGGCGCGTGTTTGCCCTCAGTCAGCGTAAAACGTGCCCCCATGGCGGTCAGCGGCTGCGCCACCCTGTTCATTGGACGTTGACTAAGCGAGGCGTCCCCGGTGAGCACCGTGTCGAAGCTTTGACCGGAGAGAAAGCCCATGAACAAACGCGTCGTGGTGCCGGAGTTACCACAGTCGAGAGGGGCAGTCGGCGCTTTGAAACCGCGCAACCCTTGTCCGTCAACCCAAACGCAATCGGCGGCCCGCTCGGTGATGACGATGCCCAGGTCGCGTAGGCAACGTGCCGTGGAGTGCACGTCTTCGCCACCCGACAGTCCACGCACCTCGGTGCGCCCGTGAGCTAGCGCGCCAAACAGCAAGCCACGATGCGAAATCGACTTGTCGCCCGGGACCACCAAGTGACCGTGCACGCGTTGACAGGGGGAGACCGTGACTTTCATGGGGTTTCCTCTTCCGCCCGATTCCAGAAGCTGCGGGCGGTCAGCATCAATTCGGCGAACTGCTCTGGTGCCTGCGTCTCAATCGCTTTGCGGTAATCAGCCAGCGTGACTGCAAGCGTGCTGAGGAGATTTGGAACCTCCGGATTGGCTGCCTGGATTGTGTAGTACAATCGGGAGTCTTCGCGACTGACGCGCTTCACCAAGCTGGCTTGACCATCAAACGTGGTGCTGCCGATGGCGGCCAACTGGGCCGCGGAAAACGGCCCGCGTGCCAACGCCGTGCCAAACACCAAATTGGCGAGGTGTGCCCACGAAAGGATCCAGGCCATGTAACGGTCGTGTTCCGTCGCTGGCAGCCGCACCCGACGCAGCGGCGATGTAGCAAACAACGCCTCCACCTCGTTCGCCGCCGCCGCATCACCCAACTCACCGATCACGAGCGTGCAACCCGCCAATTCTGCCACCGCGGGGCCGAACATCGGATGCAGTGAGACTGTCCGATAACCCTGCTGACGCGCGCGCGCCATAGCCTCCAACACCGGCTGCTTGAGCGAGCAAATATCGCACACCAACGCGGGGGTCTGAGCCATGGGCAGTGTCTCAATCAGCCCCGCAGTGCGATCGAGCGGTGTCGCAAAGAAGATCACCTCGGCCCCAGGTAAGGCCGGCGCTAAAGTAGAAAAATAGGTAGCCTGGGCCTCTGTGATTTTTGGAGGCACAGGATCGACGAGCCGGATCTGGTGGCCGCGCTCCCCCAAGAAGTGGGTCAACCACCGCCCCATGCCGCCACAGCCGCCCACAATCACGATGGTTCGGCTGGGCATGGTCACGCGCGACGAGGCTGGCGGCAACAGATCCGTCTGCAGCGCTCGCGAGGCAGACATCAAGAGCTTCATCAACGCGGACGCGAGCTCCGGCGCAATGCCATGCTCGCGCGCCCGTTCGCAGGCCCGCACAATCACGGCGGCTTCGCGGCTACTGTCCAACACCGGCGCGCCCCGTTCCCCCTTGATAGAGGCCACCTGCCGCACCAACTGTTGGCGTTCTGCCACCAGCCGCACCAAATTGTCGTCGATTCGGTCAATGTCATGCCGCAGTGCGGCGAGGCGATCTTCCAAGCGCACCTCCAACCACCGACATCCTAGCTGAACTCTTGGCAGCACTGTACTATCGTGCGCAAGTTCGTGATTGCTTCGTGAGGAGAAACTCGTGACCAAGTTGTCCGCAAGCACGCCCGGCCAGTTTGAACCCACCAATGACCTCAACGTGGTCGAGGTCCAACCGCTGGAGGCACCAACCAAACTTCAAGCGGATCTCCCGATCACGGCTGAACTTGCTCGACACGTCACCCGTGCGCGGCACGAACTGCGCCAGGCAATCCATGGCTACGACCGACGCATCGTGGTCATTGTAGGCCCTTGCTCCATCCACGACCCCCGCTCGGCGTTAGAGTACGCCGAACGCCTGGCGCGCTTACGCGCCTCACTGGCCGATCGCTTCATTTTGGTGATGCGCGTTTACTTCGAAAAGCCGCGCACCACCGTGGGCTGGAAAGGCTTCATCAGCGATCCGCACCTGGATGGCAGCGGCGATATCAACACCGGACTCAGACGTGCGCGCGAGGTCCTGATTGCCATCAACAGCATGGGACTCCCCTGTGCCACCGAGTTCCTCGACCCGATCGTGCCTCAGTACACCGCCGACCTGGTGTCATGGTCGGCCATTGGAGCGCGCACCACCGAAAGCCAAACCCATCGGGAGATGGCCAGCGGGTTGTCGATGCCGGTGGGCTTCAAGAATTCTACCGACGGTGACATCCAGACGGCGATCAACGCCATTGAGGCCGCTCGGCGCCCCCACTCCTTTGTGGGCATCGATCCGGCTGGCACCACGGCCATCATCCGGACCAAAGGCAATTCGGATGTGCACTTGGTGCTACGCGGTGGCGGCGGGCATGCCAACCACACCCCCCCCTACGTCGCCTTTGCGCGGGTCGCCCTGGGGGTCAAAAACGGCCTGCGCCCAATCCTGGTGGACTGCAGCCACGACAACAGCGGCCGGGATCCGCGTCGACAGCCCGAGGTGTTTCGCCAAACGCTTGACCAGATTGTCGCCGGTGAAAGCTGCCTGCTCGGGATGATGCTAGAAAGTCACCTGGTAGAAGGCACCCAGAAGATGGGACCGCTTGCGGGCCTTTGTTACGGACAGTCCATCACCGACGCCTGCATCGACTGGCCCACCACCGAGGCGATGCTGCGCGACGCCCATGCGCGTCTCCACTGAGATCACGGACAAAAACGCGCCAAACACCGTTCACCCTGCACCACCAAGATCCGTCAAAACTCATTAGTCAACCCCTGAAATTCCAGCGCCAACCTTAGGCTTGACGCGTCCGGCCAACGGTGTTTGGTATGCGCCGGAGCCGATGGGGCGAGGTCGCGCCGCATCTAATGGAAGGGAGTCATCCATGTCCAGTGCCGTTGACAGCTTTATGAACTACGTCGTCGCAAAGAACCCAAATGAGCCTGAATTTCATCAGGCGGTTCGCGAGGTCGTCGAGTCGGTCATGCCAGTGGTCGAGTCGACGCCTGCCTACAAGCGCGCAAAGATCTTGGAGCGCATTGTAGAGCCGGAACGCGCGGTTTCGTTCCGCGTGCCCTGGATGGACGACCGCGGCGAAATCCGCGTCAACAAGGGCTACCGCGTGCAGTTCTCTAGCGCGATTGGTCCTTATAAAGGTGGCTTGCGCTTCCACGCCAACGTCACCCTCGGCACGTTGAAGTTCTTGGGATTCGAGCAGATCTTCAAAAACAGCCTGACCACCCTGCCCATGGGCGGTGGTAAGGGCGGCTCCGATCTCGATCCGCGCGGCATGAGCGACAACGAAATGATGCGCTTCTGCCAAGCGTTCATGGGCGAGTTGTTCCGCCATATCGGCCCGGACACCGACGTGCCCGCCGGCGACATTGGCGTTGGCGGCCGCGAAATCGGCTACCTGTTCGGCACCTACAAGAAGCTCGCCAAAGAGTTCACCGGCGTTTTGACCGGTAAGAACGTCAACTGGGGTGGGTCGCTCGTGCGTCCGGAAGCCACCGGCTTCGGCGTCACCTATTTCATCGAAGAAATGCTGAAGACCAAGGGCGACAGCCTCAAGGGCAAGAAGGTCTCGCTGTCAGGCTTCGGCAACGTGGCCTGGGGCGCGGCGCTGAAAATGCAAGAGCTGGGTGCCACCGTCGTGACCATCTCCGGTCCCGATGGCTTCATCCATGACCCGAACGGCGTGAAGGGCGAGAAGATCGACTTCATGCTGCAAATGCGCGCCAGCGGCCGGGACCGCGTGCAAGACTACGCCGAGAAGTTCAAGGTGGAGTTCCACGCCGGCAAGCGCCCGTGGATGGTGCCGGTCGACGTGGCCGTGCCCTGCGCGATCCAAAACGAGCTGGACGAGAACGATGCCCGCACGCTGCTCAAAAATGGCGTGAAGTGCGTATGCGAAGCGGCCAACATGCCGGTCGTACCGAAGGCCGTCTCGCTGCTCCAAGAAGCGAAGATCTTGTTTGCCCCTGGTAAGGCCGCCAACGCGGGCGGCGTCGCCACGTCCGGCCTTGAGATGTCGCAAAACGCGCAGCACCTGTACTGGTCGCGCGAAGAGGTGGACGCGCGCCTGAAGCAGATCATGCAGCGCATCCACCAAACCTGCGCCACCTACGGCACCGAGCAGAACTACGTCAACTACGTGAAAGGCGCCAATATCGGCGGCTTCATCAAAGTTGCCGACGCGATGCTCGACCAAGGTTTGGTTTAGTCTTTCGGTGTCCTACGGGCGCTGTCTGCCACGAGTGGGCAGCGCCCGCACCCTTACCTCGCGATCACGACCCTCTCTGGCTCCCAGGTGGCAGGCCAACTGAAAG
>JAKLEG010000610.1 GCA_022703175.1 Myxococcota bacterium
CGATCAAACAGCAACGTGTCATCCGCGCCTTCTTCGCCGACAATCGCGCCGCGCGCCTGCGGGTGGGCGGCCTGGAGCCAGACACCGACTTGGATGGCCTCACCGATGCGGAGGAGTTTGAAGCCGGCACCGACCCGACGCAACCCGACACCGATGGTGACGGCTACAGCGACCTCGTCGAAACCAAGATCTTGGGCATGTCGTTCGACCCGAAAAATGACTGCTATCCGCCCATCGACGACAGCGTGCCGGGAAGCGTCTTGGCGCCACGCACAGCTGCATGCAATCCGGGTGATGTACACGCCGGCACCCTGGTTTCCTGCCGAGGCTCCCGCGGCCCCGTGAATCGTTGCGGCCCGCACAACTGCGACGAACAGGGCTACCTCGACCAAGACCGCGACGGCCTCCACGACTGCGAGGAGTTGGCGTTGGGCACGCTCGTGGATCAGCCCGATTCCGACCGCGATGGCATCCCCGATCTGCAAGAGATGACCTTCGGCACCAATCCGCGAATTTGGGATTCGGACACCGACGCCGACAAAGATGGTATCCCAAACGGCCAAGAGGTGGAGTGGCATCTGCAACCGATCGTGCAACAAACCGAAGAAGACACCCGCGAGCGCTACCGCTACAGCCGCCCCGAGGTGAACGTCACCGATGATGGGCGCTCCTGCGTCGACTTCTCGGTCAAGCGCATCCAACTGGCCTACACCCTCGACACCCGCGTACCCGGTTTCCCTGATGGTGTCGGCTACAATGAGGTGCGGCTGTATCTGTTGGAGAACATGGCCGACAACTTGGCTGGTGCTCCGCTGGTGCGCGCCGCTTGCGTGCGCGCCCGTTACATTCCTCCCAGCCTGAAACAGCCCGCAGGCGATGTACGCCTCACTGAGGCCAATTTCAAATACCTCGGCAACGCCGAAGAGATCTTTAACGACCAGAGCGGCCAACCGCCGGTGCAGTTCGACCCCAGCGTCGACTGCATCTTGGCCCAAGACCCGAATTGATTGACCTGAGGAATGCCCATGCGCCGGTTTGCTGCTCTTGTAAGCTTCTGCGCGGCTGCCTCGTGCACCGACTCCAACTTCTACACTCCGCCGGTCACCCTCGAAAAGGCGATCGACAACAAGATCGCGGTCTCGGGCAGCTTCTGTGCTGAGGGGGCGGATGATCTCGATGCCTACCTCAAGATCATGTTCATCATCGATCGCTCCAATTCGATGCAGGTGACCGACCCGAACAACCGCCGTATCAGCGCCGTCGCCGACGTAGTCAATGAGTTCATTGAGGACCCGATGACGCTATCGCTGCGGGCAGGCGTCGAGTTCGCGGTCATCAGCTTCTGGGGTGACGTCGCGGTGCACACTCGTAACTCCTTAGGATTACCCGGGTTTTCGAACAACGGCGCCGACGTACTCACGAACGTCATGCGCACCGCCGACACCAGCTCCAACACCGGCTACGACAAAGCGCTGGCCACCGCGTTCCAATTGCTCGACACCGACATGGCACGACTCAAGGACTCGGCGCGCGCCCGCTCTCGCTATGAGGTCTTCTTCCTGTCCGACGGCATGCCGTTCCCCGACAACTGCGCCGACGAGCAGAACTCGTTGCCGGCGGCCATCGGCGGAGTGGCTCGCATTCGCGCGCTACAGGCGCTGCACAAGGTGCCGGTCACCGCACACACCGGCTTCGCCTCCCAAGAAGGGATGTTCCAGTTAAGCATCAACGACGCGCTGATGACCCACACCTGCGATTGTTACGGCATGGGCATCCCGGAAACACTCGGGTTGAGCTGCGCGACTACGGTGGGCGACGTTACGAGCAAACTCTTGGAAGAAATGGCGCGGGTGGGCGGCGGCACCTTCAAGCGTTTCCGCAATGGCGATGCCATCACGTTTTTGGACTTCGAGTTTGCCGAAGCGCGCAGACTCTACGCGCTCTCTAGCTTTGTGGTCTCCAACACCAGTGCTCGTGCTGGCGACGACCAAATCGAGGCCGACAGCGATCGCGATGGCCTGACCGACCTCGAAGAGCTGATGCTAGGCACGCTGCCATATGCTTCTGACACCGATGGTGATGGCTTCTCCGACGCGGTGGAAGCGCGACTGCGTTTGTCGGGGCTTGATCCTTTGGATCCGACCGATGGCCAATGCAGCGCGGTGGACCGGATCGACACCGACAGCGACGGCTTGCTCGATTGCGAAGAGATCTTCTTGGGTACCCTCAGACGGTCGATGGACTCTGACGCTGACGGCATTTCTGATTGGGTTGAATTCCAAGCTGGCGCCGACCCCCGCTCCGCCACACCGTTGGCTGACCACCAGAATGACGCCGATGCTGATGGTGGCACCAACGCCGACGAACTGCGCTGGCACACCCTGCCGAAACGAGACGATGCCTCCCAACGTGCCGCGATGGCCTACGATTACTTCCAAACCGAGCTACCGATTACCGAAGGCCGCGCCTGCTACGACTTCCACGTCCAAAATGTCGCACTGGCCTCAACCCTAGGTATCCCCGAGGCGCGCCAGCGCGGCTTTTGCGTGGCCGTCGGCGCCCCCGGTTGCAACAGCGCCGTGGATTGCCCGATGGATGACAATAACGCCGACGGACTGCCGGACCTCACCTGCGACCTGACGAATGGCAGCTGCCACACGCAAGACGCCCCTGCGTGTCTCGAAGACCTCGACTGTCCAAGCGACCGCCCAATCTGCGACAACCTGCGAGAACAAGACGGTTGGAACCGGGTGATGCTCTATATGGCCCAAACGCCTTATGACGACCCATTGGCAGAGCCCGCATACCGCGTGGCCTGTGTGGACTCGCGCTTCATCGCCGAGCGCGACCTGAAGATCCCGGCGAACGGTAAGATAGAGATCCCAGCCTTCCGCCCATCGGCCACCTGGAAGCCCGACGAAGTCTATCGGCCCAACAACAACCCCTGCCACGTTTCGAACAACCAGGATTGTGGCCTCGAAACGATTTGGTGCACCTACGATGATGCCGGAGTTTGCTCGGGTTGTTTCTTACCCCCGCGCGTGTTGGGCGACTCCGCCGACGGCATCCCACATCCGGTGTTCACCAACCGCTGCCCCGCTTGCGCCGACGGTGTCGACAACGACAGTGACGGCAAGAGTGATTTCCCCTACGATCCTGATTGCTTCGATTCGATGGATGACGATGAAAGCGCCAGCACCGCCTGCAAGGACGGCATCGACAACGACGGCAACGGCCGAACCGACTGGCCAAACGACCCGGGCTGCGACTCCGCCTACGACACCACCGAGAGTGCGCCGGCCACCCCGCCCGAGTGCGCCGATGGCCTCGACAACGACGGCAGCGGTGTCTTCGACTTCCCGAAGGATCCTGGCTGCTACGCGGCGAGCGACAACACAGAAGCGCTAAGCCTCGCCAACACGGTGCGCGCCTGCAACGACGGCGTCGACAACGATGGCGATGGCCTCATCGATTTCGGCAACGGCCCCACCAACGATCCGGGCTGCATCAGTGCCGATGATGTCGACGAGGATGGCCCGTCGGT
>JAKLEG010000611.1 GCA_022703175.1 Myxococcota bacterium
TACTGTGCGCGGCCCTCGCTGACCATGCGCGGTGCCGAACCGTGGATCGCCTCAAACATGGCGTACTGCTTGCCGATGTTGGCGCTGCCTGCCGTGCCCACGCCACCTTGGAATTCTGCGGCTTCGTCGGTCAGGATGTCGCCGTAGAGGTTGGGCAGAACCATCACCTGAAAGTCGCGACGGCGCTTTTCGTCCACCAATTTGGCGGTCATGATGTCGATGTACCAGTCGTCGGTGGCAATGCCCGGGTATTCCTTAGCGATACGTTTGAAGTTCTCCAAAAAGCGGCCATCGGTCGTCTTTACGACGTTGGCCTTGGTGATGCAGGTGACTTTGGCTCGATGGTTTTTCTTGGCGTGCTCGAACGCTAGGCGACAGATGCGGTCGGCACCGGGGCCGGTGCAAAGGCGAAAGTCGATGGAAATGTCTTGGTCGACGTCGATGCCGTATGGGCCCAACGCATAAACGTCCTCGGTGTTCTCACGGAAGAAGATCCAATCAATGCCCTGCGACGGCACGCGCACGGGACGTACGTTGGCGAACAGGTCGAGCTCTTTGCGCAGCGCGACGTTGCAGCTTTCGATGTTCGGCCACGGATCACCTTTTCGCGGTGTGGTGGTCGGGCCTTTGAGGGTTACATGGTAAGTTTTGATCTCGGCCAGAACGTCGTCAGGGATCGCCTTGTTGTGAGCGGCGCGGTTCTCGATGGTGAGGCCCTCGATGGTCTTCATCACGATTTTGCCGTTGGCGAGCTCGGGTTTCAGGAGGTACTCCAACACCCGCACAGCCTCTTTGGCGATAAACGGACCGATGCCATCGCCCGGCAGGATGCCGATCCGAAGCGTCGAAAGCGCGTCGTAGTCGACCCAATCACCTGCCTTCTTAAGCAGTTCCATGCGCGTCATCTGGTCGGCTAGGAGCTTACCAAAGTGCTCCTTCGCGCGGTCAATCGCAGCTGAGTTCATCGCCATATCTCCAAGCCGGGTGGCCGCATGAGAGGGCAAACCCTGTCTGCAATTTGAGTTCGCGTGGGCCGTTCCGCAAGCTCCGGGGTGTCAATTGTTTGCGAACGTGGTATCGCGAGCCGATGATCGTTATCATCTTAACGAGGTGGCCGGTGCCGTGACCGCAAAGGGACGCATTCTCATCGTCGACGACGACCAGGTCGTAAGGTCGGTATTCGCGGCACTGTTGCCTCGTGAGGGCTACGCGTGTGCGATGGCAGACGACGCCGAGATGGCCCTCAAGATGTTGGCGCAAGACCCCTACGATCTGGTGCTCACCGACATCTTGCTGCCCGGCATCGATGGTGTGGAACTGCTTCGTCGCATCAAAGAGGCGCATCCGAGTCTCGATGTTATTTTAATGACTGCCTATGCGAGCATGGAGACGCTGCTCGCGGCCATCCGCGCCGGGGTCTACGACTATCTGACGAAGCCGTTCGACAACCTGGATGACGTGCTGCACAAGGTGGGGCGCGCGTTGGAGAAGCGGCGCATCGTCAAAGAGAATGAGCGGCTCATCGAGTATTTGCGCCAGGCCAACACCCAGATCGATTTAATGAATCGCGACCTGGAGCGCCAGGTGGTAGACCGTACGCGGCAGTTGGAAGATGCCAATCGCCGTCTGGAGCAGCTATCACTTACCGACGACGTCACGGGTCTCTTCAATCAACGTTTTTTGCACCAACGGTTGGAGGAGGAGTTTCGGCGTGCCACCCGATACCGCCAGCCGCTCAGCGTTTTGATGCTCGACTTGGACAACTTCAAGTTGGTGAACGACACGCATGACCACCTGTTTGGTAGCCGCGTCTTGGCTCGCGTCGGCCGGGTTCTGAAAGACACGGTGCGCAACATCGACTTGGTGATCCGCTACGGTGGCGACGAGTTTGTAGTCATTCTCCCGCACACCGATATTTGCCAAGGCGTGCAGGTGGCCGAGCGCATCGTACAAAAGGTGGGCACGACCGACCTAGGCGATGAACAAGATCCCTACTTCGTGACCGTCTCGGTGGGCGTCGCCGCGACCGGGGTGGCGGAGATCAGTTCGGCCCAGGCGTTGTTGCGCCAGGCCGATATGGCGCTGTACACGGCCAAGTCGGAGGGTCGCAACCGCGTCTGTGATACCCCCAGCGCAAACGTCGAGTTCCGCCGTTAGCCCCCAATTTTCCTGAGGTTTCCGATGACATTGATGCACGGCCGTCGCGGACTGATCGTGGGTGTCGCCAATGCCCGCAGCTTGGCTTTTGGCATTGCCAAGGCGGCACGGGACGAGGGGGCGCGGTTGGCCGTCACCTATCAAAGCGAGCGTTTGGCGCTAGGCGTCAGGGCGCTGGCGGCTGAGCTGCAGGCGGAACTTTGTCTGCCGTTGGACGTCACCCAAGACGCCGAGCTACGTGCGGTGCGCCAAACTTTGGAGCAACACTGGGGTGCGGTGGATTTTGTGGTGCACGCGGTTGCGCATGCTCGCAAGGAGGAGCTTGAGGGGCCGTTTATCCAAACCAGCCGTGAAGGCTTTCATGAAGCGCTGGAGGTTTCTGCCTACTCGCTGGTGGCCTTAGCCCGCGAGTTTGCGCCGCTCTTGGCGAGTGGTGTGTCGCCCAGCTTGTTGACGCTCACCTACCTTGGTAGTGGCCGCGCGGTGCCGAACTACAATGTGATGGGGGTCGCCAAGGCAGCGCTTGAGGCCGCCGTGCGTTACCTGGCGATGGACTTGGGGCCGCGCGGTATTCGGGTCAATGCGGTTTCCGCGGGTGCGGTGAAGACGCTATCGGCGGCTGGGGTGCGCGGGTTGCGCAGCCTTCTTGCCTTTGCGCCGCAGGTTGCGCCGCTTGGCCGCAACGTGGACAGCGAGGATGTCGGGCGGGCGGCCTTGTTTCTACTTTCGGACCTGAGTCGTGCGACCACCGGCCAAGTGCTGTTTGTGGATGCGGGCTTCAATATCGTCGGGGTGCCACAGGCGCCCCAGGGAGTATCGTGATGGCAGGTCCGGTTCGGTTGCGGCTCAAAGCGTTGGATGCTCGTTTAGGGGTGAGTGTGCCGTTGCCGGTGCGAATGAGCGAACATGCCGCTGGCTACGACGTCGCCGCATGCGTCCTGGAACCTTATCGACTGGAACCGGGTGCGCGGACGCTGGTGCCTACAGGATTTGCTGTCGAAGTGCCGCCCGGCTTCGAGATCCAGGTCCGGCCGCGTTCTGGGTTGGCGTTCAAGAACGGCATTAGCGTCCTGAATTCGCCAGGAACCATCGATGCCGACTATCGGGGCGAGGTGAAGATCCTCTTGGCCAACCTAGGCGTCGAAGCGTTTTTGATCGAGCCCGGGATGCGCATTGCGCAGCTCGTTGTGGCGCCAGTGTTGGAGACAACCCTTGAGGTTGTGGAGACCTTGGGCGACACGGCGAGGGGCAGCGGGGGGTTTGGTTCCACCGGGCATTGAGGGAGCATATCGCCCGGGAACATTGCCACACATCAACAACGTGTCGCATTTTGGGACAGCCTGTGCAAATTGAGACACGGTTTTGCCACTCTGTTGGCGGCCATC
>JAKLEG010000612.1 GCA_022703175.1 Myxococcota bacterium
CTTCGCTTGTCAGGAACGAAGGCCGATAGCCTTGGGGCCAGGCGGGGGTCAGGACAAGGTCCGGAAAACGTGCGGCGTGCGGCCCTGGTGGCAGATCTGAACGCATCAGGACTCGTTCGAGCAAACGCGCGCCCGTCATTGGGTCACTGAGCGTCAGCAGTTCTGCGCGCAGTCGGGTCAAGAGCGCTGGCGCGAGCGCGTCGGAGACGCCGCCACGTGGAAATTGTCGTTCAGTGTTCAACCAGATGCTTGGCGAAAAATCGAGTTCATCGGAGAACGCCTGGGTTTGCTCCCAATCAATGGCCGGTTGACGGCCAAGGCTGAGCAGCCGCCCCGCAAACGAGGCGCTCGTGCGCTGGGCTACGGCGCCGACCCAGCTTTCTGGGAGGTGGGCTAAGGCCGCTTGAAACGTCCGACGGCTGGCTTGGCGGAGCAGCCGTGCAGAGCCATGGGCGAAGGTCAGGAATCCGTGCTCAGCCAACCAGCGATTCAAGTAGATGGCGGTGTCGCTGGCCCCGCCCATGCCGTGATCGGAGACGATGAGCACGCGGGTGTTGGTGGGGGCTTGTGCAAGCAATCGGCTGATGAGCGTGTCGAGGCGGTGGAAGACTCGCGTCAACACCGGTCCTAGCTCGGGGTGCTCATGGCGAGGCGAAGCACTGTCGAAGCATTGCCACAAGTGGTGGGCCACCGTATCGCTGGCCTGGAGATGCAGGAAGAACAGGTCCCACGGAGCGCTGTGAAAGAGCTCTAAGGCGAGTGCTTCTTTGTGGTCGAGGTCTCGGAGAAGGGCGGCACCCACTTGTGGCAAGCGGCGGTGCGCTGGGCCCTGTTCGTTGAAGGTCGCAAAACGCCAACCGCCATGGTGTGCTACGCGCGTGCGGTACGCTTTGGGCCAGATGCCCTCAGGGCGCACGTGGCTTGCGCCTGGCGCGTCGAAACCGGAGATCACCAGGCCATCAATCGGTTCAGGCGGGAACGTGCCCGGGACGCCAATCGACGCCACCCGCAATCCGGCGGCGGACAGTCGCGCCAAGAATGTTGGAAGCTGTCGGTCGCCACCACCCTGCGGTCGCAGGTCGTAGCTATGTGCGATGTGTCCCAAGAGATCCGTGACGCCATGTCGTGATGGCGGCGAACCTGTCAGAAAGCTGGTCCAGGCGGGCAAGGTAACTGGGGGGACAGTGGAGCGAAGTTCGGTGCGCCAACCGCACTGACACAAGCGCCGCAACGTCGGCAGGTGGCCAGCGGTCATCAGCGGGTCGAGGAGATCGAACGTCGCGCCGTCCAAGCCGAAAATGACAAGCGGATGGCGCGGTTGAGTCATTGCGGGTGGGGGTGGGTCTGATCGCTGATGTAGGTCCGTGCTGCCGTCACCGCATCGGGGTCAAGCCAGATATCGTTGTGTCCCTTGCCTTTGATGGTGACGAGTTTGGCGCGGCTTCCAAGCGCGGCGGCGAGGTCCTGGCTGTGGGCGATACGCACGAGGTCATCGTTGCTGCCGTGAATCAGTAGCGTGGAACCAAGGTGCGGGGTCAACGTGTCGGTGTGAAAGGTGTCCATCAAGAACGCGCCCATCAGTGGCAGCGGCATCAACTCGTCGGCCAGGCGCGACAACGAGGTATAGGCCGATACCAAGATGATGCCCGCGACCGCACGATTCTGCTCGGCCAGGGTGACCGAGAGCTGTGCGGCAACACCGGTGCCCAACGACTGCCCCATCAGGATCAAGCGATCGGGTAGCACGCCCTCTTGCTGGAGCAGGGTGGTGGCGGCGACCTGAGCGTCGTGCATGAGGGCCGTCTCGGAGGGCTTGCCCGCAGACCCGTCGTAACCGCGGTAGGCCAGCACGGCTAGTCCCCAATCGCGGTCCCGTCCGACCAGATCCAGAACACTTTGGCTGGCCTCCAGATCCATCGCGTTGCCGCCAAAAAACAACAACCACGGAGCCTTGGGATGCGAGGGCCTGTGGATGAGACCCTGGGTGATGAGTCCGGGTTCCACCTCGACGCTCCACCTTTGCCACTTTGGCGCGCGCGCGAGCCTCGTAAGGTCAGCATCCGAAAGCTTGGTGGGATAGTAAATGAAGCTACGACTCATGCCGGCGGCCAAGGCAAAGGGACTGAACACGATGACCATCCATAGCAGCAGGCGGCCCACGGTGCGAACCATGGGCTATTTCATGTATCCGAGCGAGCGGAGTTCAGCTTCGGCGGCGTCGTCGAGGGGGCGGGTCGCGGCGCTGGCGCCACCTTTTTGAGCCTGGGATTGCGCGGCACGCAGGGCTGTTGAGAGCGCCTCAACGGCGGCGCTATCCGCATGTATGCTCTGTTTTTCGTTGGGGTCTTTCGCGAGGTCGTACAACTCGGCCGGTTTGAGGCCGCGCGGGTTGTCCGGATTAGCGAGAATCAACTTGCGCGTGCCTGAGCGGAGCGCGGTCAACACGTTTCCCTCATGGTCTTCCTCTGCCAGCGTCATCGTCGCAGGCGGTGTCGTGCCCAAGAGGTCACGGCCCTCGAAACTGTCGGGCGCTTTGCGTCCCAGGCGTGCAAGCACGGTGGGGGCGATGTCGATTTGCCGGGCAAGGGTGGTGTTCAAGCCAGGTGCGACGTCAGGGCCGTGAATGAAGAGTGGCACGTGCAACTGCTCTTCGTACAACGAGGTCCCATGGTAAAAACCGCCGTGCTCGGCGAACTCTTCGCCATGGTCAGCGGTGATGATGAGGGTGACGCGATCGCCCAGGCCGCGAGCTACCAGTGCTCGCCAGAGGTCGCCCACAGCAGCATCTGCGCGCCGAACTTCATCGCGGTAGGCGGCCTGCATCTTAGGGGCCCACGTGGCCGGGGGATTTGGATCCGACACCTTGGCCCACGACGGGCCTTCGACGCTGAAATACGGGTCGTGAGGTTCCATGTAGTGCAGGTAGAGAAAGAAGTCGTTGTTGCCAACCTCGTCGAGCATCGCGAGACCGCGTGCGTTGACGGTGGTGGCGGGGCGGTAGAAGTGCCGGGCCTCGCGACTGTGTTTTAGGAATCGCTCACGCAACAGTCGGTAAACGTTGTACGCCGCCAGACGGTTGGCGCGTGGTGGTGCCCCTAGATAGCGGGCTGGCGGCAGGTATTCGAATCGTTCAAAACCGTGGTCGAAGCCGTACCCCTGTTCTAAATTGTAGTTGGTCACCACCGCCGCTGTTGCGACATGAGCGCCGTTGAGGGCGCTGGCCAACGTTGGGAGTGAGCCGGGCAACATGGCTGGTTTGCTCATGGTCGCATGTGCGCTTACATGTCGGGACGTCATCAGGCTGGCCATCGCCGGTTTGGTCCATGACGCTTGGGCGCTTACGTCCATGAAGACCAGGCTTTGCTTGGCAAGCTCGTCCAAATTTGGTGTGGCGGGTTCACCACGATGCGCAGGCGCACCATAAGCGCCGAGCGCATCGGCGCGCAGCGCATCGATCACAACCAAGACGACGCCGCGACCGTTGAGTGGTGTGGGGTTGGGCAAACGCGTGGGCAGTT
>JAKLEG010000613.1 GCA_022703175.1 Myxococcota bacterium
TCTGAGGCGCACTCCAGGAGGCGCCGTCGGTGGTGCTGCTGCTCAATCGCGGCTGTAGCGCGCTGCCGGTGTTCTCGACCCACCAGAGAAACAGCCGGCCATCGGGTTGGGCGGCAAGCACCGGAACGCTCGCGTCCCGCGTGGTGTTCGCAGAGACATTGATCGATGCGCCCCACGAGGCGCCGGTCGCGGAGTCGCTGTAGCGGATGATGTCGTAAGCCCCTGACTTGTCGACATAGGCGACCCGCAGCCTGCCCCCCGACCAGGTCAGGTGCGGATTTCCGGTGCTCGTACCGAGGCCAGCGATGAGCGTGGGTGCACTCCAGGCCGCGCCGTTGGTCGAGTTCGATAAGGCGAGCCCTGCGCCCGCAGACACCTGATCGACGAGCATCAGATAGCCATTGCCGCTCCGATCAGCCGCAAGTGATCCGAGGCGTGCGCCCGTGGTGGCAGGCGCGCTCCAGGTGGTACCGGCGTCAGTAGAGGTCATGGCAAAGTGGTAGTAGTTGCCAGTCATCATGGACGTGCTGCCCACGATGAGCGCCCATGCGTTGGAGGCGGAGGTCACCATGTGCACCGGGGCCGCAAAGTAGGGGAAGGCCACCGCTTGCTCCCCAGTGGTCTCCCACGTTTGGGCTTTGCGATTGAACACCGCGGTGTTTTGCCAAAACCACAACGACTGCAGGGAACCGGCGGCATCGCGGCTCAAGGTCGGACGGGAGCCGCCATCGAGCGTTCGACTCATGCCCGCTTGGCTCAGGCTCAATACATACGGATGCCGTTCGGCTGCGGCAAACAGCTGCCCCACCAATTCGAACGACAGTTGGCCCGAGACGCGGTCCATGGCGATGAGCTCCCAGCAATCGTCGGCGATTTTGGTAGGCTCGCCCCAGGTGAGTCCCAAATCTTTTGAACTCAGGATCGACGTCCAATTTTGATAGGTCCTAGGGTCATGCGAGCAGTACGCCAGGTTCAACTTGGCGTCCGGCGTAAGGAGCGGGAAGGCGTGTTGGTTGGCCTGCGGGTCGAGGGTCTGGGGCGAAGCGTCCCAGCTGCCCGCAACGCTGCGGCGCAAATAGGCGAACGATACATTGGTCACGCCGTACGTTAGGTGCAGACTGCCGTCGTCGGCGGCGAGCAGCTTGAGATTGTGTGCGAAGCTGTTGGTGACCAGATCGGCTGGCGTACTCCATGTGGCGCCACTGTTGGTGGAGAACGAATGGCGAAGAACACCACTTGCCCCCTTCCAAACCGCGTGAATCGTACTGCCGGTCACGGCCACCGCCGGATAGAACGTAGTTTGATTTTCGGTGCCTGAGACCGCCACGCCGGTGGACCAGGTGGCACCGCTGTTGGTGGAGCGGGCATAGTAGAGGTGGGACGACGCGCCGTTGATATCCGCCCACACCAGATGAACCGTACCGGTGCCGGTGACCACCATGCTGGGTTGGCCTGCGGCCGTGGCTGCCGGGGTGATACTAATGGGGGCCCCCCACGAGGCGCCGCCATTGGTAGAACGGGTGATGCGCAGCTGCGGCGTGGCGGTGCTGCTCGTGCTGTAGGCTGCCACCAGTGCAACCCCGGGGACCTCGACAACGTCGACACGAGTGCTGTCGGCGACGGTGGCTGTGACCACAGTAGGAGCAGACCAGGTGGCGCCAGCATCCGCCGAGGTCGCCTGGTTGAGGGTCTTGACGCCTGAAGAAAACGGCGTCAGCCAGAAGGCGCGCAGAATGCCATTGTGCGCCAGCAACGGCCCAGCCAGCCCGGTGGCGGTAGGTGCCGTGGCATCCAGTTGAACGATGTCACCTGCCTGGGTTGCGGCGTGCCCGGCGCGCAGGTAGGTCATGGCGCCTTCGTGGTAGGTGTCGCGTACGCGCGCGCGGAATTCTAACCGCGTTGGCGTGAAGTTCTGCAGGACCATGCCTGCGTCCCAGGTGAGCAGATGAACAATGCCTCCGGGCGAGCTTTGGAGGCCGCGCGTCGTGCCACCCTCCAGGGCGAGCCAGGCGTTGCCATCGGGGGTTACGTCCAGGTCGATGAGGTCGACAGGGTTGCTCTCGGCGTCACGGATCATGACGTACAGGTCGTAGGTGCCCGGTGCGACCACGGCCGGACCGGATTCCACAAACACCAATGACGGTGGCTCGTTGCGGTCTGCGCCGTTGTCGATCGTGACGGTCAGAGGTAGGTCGACATCGTTGACGCGCATCGTTGTGACCCAGGCACCTGTTCGCGCCGGGGTGGGTTGTGTGGCGCGCAGCCGCAGCGGTACGTCGCGCCGGGTCGTGCCGACGTTGTCGTTACGCGATTGCCAAATGAAGGAGTGCAGGGCGCCGGTTGGGGAGGCGGTCAGCTCGGTCGTGGGCCCGCCCGTTGCCGGTTGCCAGACGTGACTTTCGTCTTGGTACTCGACCGCGACGTCACAGACATCGCCCTCGTCGTCGAGCAATAAGAAAGGCAAGGCGACGTTGTCACCTGAAAGAATCCCCGTGGGCACGATGGAGTTGCCCTGTTGGTCGTTGACGGTGAGAGTCGGCGTCTGGTTGGCCGGCTGGTTGTCGACACTCAACAGCTCGCCGGTCGTAAAGGTGCCAAGCAAGGTGCCACGGGCGGCAATGCGTACCTGAACCGAGCCATCGGGTGCGGAGAGCGCCACGCCGTCGGCGATCGTGTCCCAGGCAAACAGATGAGACTGGCCGGTGTCGGTGGAGGTCAGCCCGACGAGGCCGTCGCCCCCTTCGCCCGGCGTAGCGGTTGCAAACACGCCACGCGCATCCTTGAACTCCACGAACAAGTCGCAAAGGTCGTGTTCGGCGTCGATGAGCGTGTATGCCAAAAGCACGGTACCTGCCTGGAGGCCGGTGGGTGTTACCAGGTCGACACCGGGAGGCGAATTGTTGGTGTTATCCACCACAAACGGCCCGATGACCTGTTCAGGGGCCGCGAATGTTTGACCCGCGACGACGTCACGAGCCACCAGGCGTACGTAGACCGTGTCCCAGCGCATGGGCCAGCCGATTCCTTGGGGCGTGGTGGCATAGGCGTTGGTTGCCGCCCGCGAGTTCCAAATGACCGCATGCGCGACGCCGTCGGCACTGGTCGCGAGCGAGGTGGTGGTTCCCAAAGAGATGGCCGCCGTTAACCACGGCCCGTCGCTCGCGGCAGCAAAATCGATGCTGACGCTTGCCAGATCAGTGGCGAGGTCGACAAGGGTGAAGGCAATACCGACATCACCTGACTTGGTGCCGACGATCGGCGCGGCGACAAGTTGTGGCGCGTCATTACCAAATGCGAACGGTGCGCTCTCGGCGGCAAGGCCGCCGTTCGGCGTCACTTGGAAGACGATGTCTTGAAGATAGCTGGGGGAACCCAGGTCCAAAGCCGCATGCTGCCGGCTCTCACTACCTTTGACCCCCGCGTTCTCACGAGCATTGACCCCGGGGTCACCCATCTGCGTAACGCATGTACAATCTCTCAGTTCGCCTTTCGTCGTCCAGCGCCGCGTCGTTTCTTT
>JAKLEG010000614.1 GCA_022703175.1 Myxococcota bacterium
GAGGTTCGGAGTTTGGCCCCGCCCCCGGAACGGCACGGCACTGAGCGAATCGCCACGGCGCGAAACAGAATGAGCGCACCGTTGCAGCAGCCTGAGAAACCCGTGTAAGACGGCGGCAAGTCGCGTCACTGTAGGGGTTCTGGCGTTTAAGACGTTAACGCTAGCCGTTACAGTCGGTAGCGCGAGTTGGGCCTACAGGGTTCGCAAAGGATCGCGTGGGCAGATCACAATAGAGTCCCAAAGTTGTGTGGAGGAATAGCGATGACATCCCTTCGTTCAATCTCATCCGTCCGCGCCGCACGGGCATTGCCTTGGTTGATGATTTTCTTTCTCGGATGCGCCGCCCCGATGGCTGGGCGCAAGAACGATGGCGAAGTTACCGCCGTTCTGAAAGTCGGGACGTTTACTAGCGGGAAGAAAGTGATCCCGTTGTTCTACGATATGGGCAAGCTCCACCTCGCCAACATCAAGATGCCCGACCTCGTTGCGACCAACGGCAGTGAGCGCCTCGTTACGTTGCAACAGATCATCGTCGTCGGGCGTGCCGGCGCAAACGAAGCCGTGCGTTACACTTTTGACGGCGACGCGCTCTCCAACATTGTTGGTGAAGCAGGGATCAAGCTCAACAAGGCCCTCGCAGATCCGGCCAATGACGACGGCCTCAAGATTGGTCTTGGCGCAGTCTCAACCCGAGGCCCGTTCGTGGAGGGGCTGACGCTCAAGCCCGGCGAGGTCGCGGTGTTCAGGCTGTCTCGTCTCTCGTTCATCGAATACACAGGCCCCGCGAGCCTCACCGCCCTGGACATCAAGATTGTCGGTAACACTGAGGTTCCCACTCCCGCCTTCGGGGAGATTTCGTTCGAGTTGGATGCCCATGCCAGCAAGGCGGAGTACGTTTTTCCACTGGCCAAAACCAACGTCATGCTCGCCAACCTCCCTCTGAACCTGACGCAGCACCGTCAACAACACTCGCAGGAATTTGCGTTTGATATTGTTGGAATGGGGATGGACAAGTCGGGCGTGCTCAACACTTCAAACGGTGCCCCAACCAAACTCTCGGACTACATCATCTATCACAAGGACATCGTCGCAATCGGCGATGGTGTAGTCGTCGAAGTCGCGGAAGGCTTTCCCGAATCACGTATGGGCAACCCCAAGGAGTACACGGAAGCCTTCTTCGAGACGTTGCTCAAGGAGCTGGTCCCCAAGATCGGATTCAAGAATGCGCTGTGCGGCAACTACATCATCATCGACCATGGCAACGGAGAGTACTCGGCCTACATGCATGTCAGCGAGGGCACTATCAAAAAGAAGGTGGGCGACCATGTGACGGCCGGGGAGGCTATTGCCAAGGTCGGCAACACGGGCCATTCCACAGAACCACACCTTCATTTCCAGGTGATGGACGCTCAGGATTTTCTTGTTGCCAACGGTCTGCCCGTTATGTTTCGCAACGTGAAGCCGCAGGAGATGAATCAGAACATCTCAGCGTCCAACTCGCTTCTCTTCAGCGACTATTTGCTCTTCAACGAACTCGCTGGGGAATAGGTGCGAGTCTTCATCCGCGCGTGATCCGCACCCAACGAAATGAAATGACCCTTGGAAACCCGCCTTCGCTGGTGTTCACCCAATAGGTGAGGCACCTAGCGGCATAAACCCGGGTTTTGCAGTGATTAGACGAGCCGAATAGACGAGCGACAAGGTGCGTCCTTGTTGTGGTTGTTTCCATCTCAATGGGGCCGCTCACCATGTCTACGGTTCCAGGCGCGAATGGAGGCTCAAAATGATGTTCTTGCACCAACACGCCCTTCTCTGCCTGGCGCAAGTCGTTGGCTCGGCGATCAATTCTTCCACTCCCGTTGCAGCCGAGGTGCTGCCAATGGAACAAGTCGAGGCGTTTGCGTCCCAGGTGAGCCAGCAGGCTGGCGCTAGCGTCCGGGTTACTAGGATGGGCGGAGAGATCCGCTGCGAGATTGATGTGGAAGTGCTTGCGCCAAGTTCGGAACCGGGCGCGAGGCCTGAGAAGAGAACCTTCGCCGTCTTGGCTACGGCGTTGCCCTACATCGATGCAGAAACGCAACAGGCGCGCCTGGCTGCTGCCCTTCGAGCCGAGCGAGCCGACGGACGGGACCTGCGGCCAGCCTTGCCATGACCTCCGGCAGCGAATCATTGGTCTGCTGACTGAGTACCCGTCGCAGCCGGAGTAGGAGCCTGGCGAACAGCGACTGCATGTAATCTGGTGCCAACCAGCCTCTCCCACCGCGCCTCCACCAACGGCTTCGTCGCCTCAATCTGCACATGCGTGTACCGCTCGGTAGCGCCAGTGTCAGCGTGGCCAAGCAGCTTGGCGATCATCTTTTGGCCCACGCCCATCACCGCTGCCACGGCCGGAGCACCGTTCGCAAGGCCGCTGCAATGCCGCGTGATTGCTGTGGTTTTTTGACGGCAACGTCGAATGACTAGCTCCCGACAACAGAACGGACGCTCGTCGGGTCAGGGGGCCCTAACGCTCCGTCACTCTGATGGCCTGGAGGCCATGCAGAAGGTTGGTGCCGTCGACAGAAGAGATATTCAGCGTGTTCTGGCCGTTCACGACCGCCTGAGTAATGTCGATCGGTGTGGTGGAAAGCCCCGCGCTCACCGCGCCTAACTCAAATCGTTTGCCGTTCACATCGACGACCGCTTGCGACCACTTGCCAAGGTTGTCGGTGAGCGGCAGCTGATCGACTTCGAGACTGACCGTGACCCCCGCACGCGGGACGTGGGTCCACGTGGCCACGAAGTTCCGGCCTATCCAAATGCGCCAGATGCAGCCGTGCGCCTGCTTCCAATCGGCGGTATCCACGATGTCTTTCCAGGCACCGCTGATGGCCATGCCGCCCGTAACCGCCAACACGCAACTCTTGATGGAGGCCGAAGGCAACGCGCCGGGCGTCACGTCTACGCCCTCAAAGCGACATTGCACCTGCTTGGTCTTGTGGGTCTCTAGATTCCAACGGCAGTTGGCTTGCCCGGTTTTCAAGTCCCAGCCCGGCTCGTAGCCCGCAAGCACGCCATCCCAATAGAGTTCGTAACCGATAGGCTTGCCGTCGAAGCTGCACAGCACCTTCACTTTACCGGCGTACTTCTTGGTCACGGCCACGCAATCGATGATGGCGTCAGCGAACGACAACGTCGGCTCGCTCTTCACCAAGCGGTCATTCTGAAACTGTTGGTAGCCGCGCACCGCACTGGGCTCGGAGGCCACCGTCCGCGGGGGTTGCGCCGATGCCCCACAGTCAGGGCGCAGCTCAAACAACTGACACACGGCGAGCTCGATCGCCTGCAAATACAGATTTTCGTCGTTAGTCACCTGGGCCTTGCTGCGTCGCTTCACCACGTGTTGCTTCGCGTCGATAAGCGACAGCGTGACAATGACATTGTCGCCCAGCTTACTGACCGAGCCGGTGACCAACCAGCCGACGCCAAGCGCACCGCCAATCTCTGCCGCGCAGCTAACGTCGTTGCAGCCGGTG
>JAKLEG010000615.1 GCA_022703175.1 Myxococcota bacterium
GTCCAGTGTCGCTCGTGAAACTCATCGAAGACCACCACCGCGACACCGCGCAGCTCGGGGTCCGAGAGCAGACGCCGCAACAGCAACGCCTCCGTGATGAACGTCACGCGGGTTTGGGCGCTTACCTTTTCGTCGAAGCGCACCCGATAACCGATGCGCTCCCCCACCCGCTCCCCCAAGCTTTCGGCCACAAAGCTGGCGGCCAACCGAGCCGCCAGCCGCCGCGGCTCTAACACCAGGATTTCACCCGGAAATTGGGCTAACAACGCCGGGGGCACGCGAGTGGTCTTGCCACTGCCAGGAGGCGCACGAAGCACCACATGCCGCCCAGCAGCCAATGCCGCCGTAAGCTCAGAGAGGACCAGGTCAACGGGGAGACTCGCCATCGGGCACGGGGCTTATCGCAAGCGCTCCACCTCGGAAAGGGGCTTTGCTTGCTTGCGGGTCAGCACCTCGCTCCAGTTCAGACGACCGGTGAGCTGCATCAACACAAACAGAGTCGCAATCGACAGCACCGTAACGGTAAGCCCCGTGTAACCATCCCAGAAGTAGGCCAACGAGAACCCAACCAAGTAGAGCAGTTGCGCCAAGGCCGCCTCCACAAAGGCAAAACGGGGCGACACCACCAACCTCAGATAGGTCGTCACCAAGACGATGCTAATGATGCTGGCAACGACGAACGCCGGGACCAGCGACAGGTGATCCACCGAGTAACCAAAGAACAGGTGAAATGCGAAGAAGGCGCCCCCCAAAAAGAAGTAGTTGATGGGGTGAATATCGATCCCCTTCAGCGTGGCTAACACGAACAACAGCAGAAAAAAGAACAACAATGAGATGGGCGCCGAAAAGGCGAGCGCTGAAGCCATTTCACCTGGTTGAATCCGGGTGGGCATCACCATACCAATGCCGTGCCCAGTCACCACTCGTTTGAACTCCCAAGCGAGCTGCCAGCCCTGACCCTGCCGCACCTTCTGTGAAGGGGACATCGTGTAGGATGGAAAATCGATCTCGGCAAAATCGGTGATCAGGTTGAGTTTGAAGTTCTCCAGGTTGGTGATGCCAGCCCCTGGCGCGTAACGCCATTCATCCATGCCACGGCTCATGTACCCTGCTGCAAACGCCACGGTTTGGTGCGGCACCACAGACACGTAGGTGCTCACCTGTCCAGCCTCAGGCTGGGAATCGCGTGCCCGGTCGACACCATCAACGACAAAGCGGAAACCGTCATACAAGCCCTGGCTGTCAGGAAAAGCAAAGGTGATCTGTAATTCGCCCGGAATCGGCTCGCGGTGCTCATACCCCCAAGCCCCGTCAAAACTGACGTCGTACAATGCGTACCACAGCAACCCCTTCAAGCGTTGGTCGAGATGCAGGTTGGCCGCGACCGTGGTGCTGCTCGGAAACACCGTCTTCGTGTGGTGCACCTTCTCGCGATCTCGAACCACTTTGACCTTGCCCGCCACCGTTTCGGTGCGCTCGGTGATTTCCCAGGTGTCCCAATGGAACGTAAAGACCGGTGCCGCTTGCTGCTGACGGCCGCCCCACAGCTCAGCCACGTTGCCCACCAAACTGCTGTTCTGGCTGCTCGTTCGGGCGCTCATGATGCCGCCCAAAATGACCCAGGCGATGCTGGTAATGACAAAGACAAAGATGATGCCGACAATCCGCTTGATCATGTTTGCTCCTGTGCGAACGAATATGTCGCGTTCCTTGAAACGTACGCCGCCTAACCCCAAAATGTCGTGGAGAGCTGCCGAAGAGATTGTGCAAGACTGGTGCACGCGGCGCACAACTTGGTGTGGCGCCTAAGCTCCACCATTGTTAGGTTTGGTGAGATAACAACCCAAGGTGCGAGCGTGCCATGAGCTTCCAACGCCCACGCGTCCTCGTCGTAGACGATGACCACGATTGTCGGTTGCTGCTCTCCACGGTGGCGGCGCGCGCAGGCTTCGATGTCGACGCCGTGGCCGATGGCGAAATGGCGCTCCTGACCATTCGCGCTCGGCCCCCAGATCTGGTGTTGTTGGATGCTTGTCTGCCACAACGAGATGGCTTCGATATCTGCCGAACGATCAAAGACACCCCCGCCACCAAGCACACGCCGGTGGTCATCCTCACCGCCTTTTCGACCCCCGATGCCCGCGAGCGTAGTCTCGCCGCGGGGGCCGACGAATTCGTGGCCAAGCCATTTCGCAACGAAGCGATCTTGGACATCATCACTCAGTTGATGCGTATCCGAGATGCTGCACACCAACTCGACCCGGGTGAGACCGCCGTCGTGGCGGGCCTGAAGTCGCCTCGCTAGCGTCCCGCGGCTGGCCTGAACCGAGCCGGTCGTCTATATCCAATCGATGCGGATCGATTGCGACTACCTGGTGATTGGCAGCGGCTTGGCTGGGCTGTTGGCAGCTCAAAGGCTCAGCACAACTGGCCGTGTGGTGTTGGTGACCAAACGACGTTTCACCGAAAGCAACACCGCCCATGCCCAAGGCGGCATCGCCGCGGTGGTGGCCGACGACGACAGCCTCGAAGCTCACGTCCAAGACACATTGAAGGCAGGCGCCGGCTTGTGCCGCCAAAGCGTCGTACGCACAGTGGTGGGTGAAGGCGCGCGCACTGTGGCGCGCCTGGTGGAGCTGGGCGTTAATTTTGACCAACACGAAGGCCACTATGACCTGGGTCGAGAAGGCGGACACTCCGCGCGCCGTGTGCTGCATGCCAAGGACATCACCGGTCGCGAGTTGTTGCGCGCGCTCCTCGCACGCGTGGCCGAAACGCCGAATATTACCCTGTGTTCCGACCAGATCGCAGTAGACCTGATCACGTTGCGACGCCTGGGCCGCGCAGGTCAAGACCGCTGCGTGGGCGCTTATGTTTTGAACAGCACTGAACATCGGGTGGATACGATCTGCGCCAAAGCGACGCTGCTCGCCACTGGCGGCTCAGGCAAAGTTTACCTTTACACCTCCAATCCCGACGTCGCGACCGGGGACGGCGTGGCCATGGCATTTCGAGCCGGGACCAGCATCGCCAACATGGAGTTCTTCCAGTTTCATCCGACAGTGTTGTTTCACCCTCACGCCAAGTCGTTTCTCGTCAGCGAGGCGCTACGCGGCGAGGGCGGCATGCTGAGACGCCGTGATGGGAGCCGCTTGATGAAGGGTGTTCACCCGCTGGAGGACTTAGCCCCCCGTGACATCGTAGCCCGAGCCATTGACCAAGAGATGAAGCGCAGCGGTGACGACTTCGTGACCCTCGATATGACTGCGAAAGATCCAGGCTTTTTGGCGATGCGCTTCCCCAATATCCACGCCGCCTGTTTGTCCTTTGGCATCGACATGACCAAAATGCCAATCCCTGTGGTCCCCGCTGCCCACTACATGTGTGGCGGTGTGGTTACGGACACTTGGGGTGCCACGTCGATTCCGGGCTTGTTTGCCGCGGGAGAAGTCGCGAGCACCGGATTGCACGGAGCCAACCGCTTGGCCTCGAACTCGTT
>JAKLEG010000616.1 GCA_022703175.1 Myxococcota bacterium
AGCGTGAACAACCATGGTAGGAGCGCCCTCTTGGGGGGGTAGTCGATAACACCGGTCCCTGGCAAGAGCGGTACACCTGCGGCGGCCATAAGCTCCACGGTGTGCGCACCGCGTAAGGGTGGGGGCTCTAGATCGACGATGGCCGTTGTCGACATGTGCACAGGGCAGCGGACAAACATCAGTGGCTGCGACGTGCCCGGATAGCTGCGGCGCCGCACTACCGGCACTGTCGGCCCAAGGCTCCGGACCTCGTCGCACAGGCGTTTAAGGGACCCAGCGGCAACGATACCCATTCGTTCGTTCATGCCCTGTTTGTGTAGCCGTGCACTCCAATCGCGCAGGCTGCGCCGACCGAGCAGCTTGCCCAGCACCGGCCATGGGATCTCTGCTTCGGTGGTCACGTTCCAGGTGCCACCATTTTGGGTCAGCCACGCCCGCAGATCTGCAGGGCGTCCCGACAGCACGGCGGGCCCATCTTGGGTCCGCAGCACTTGGGCGACCACCAGGCATTCCTGGCTGCGCTCGGCGATTTTGGCCATCGGGTTGGCGGCGTCCAGTTTGGCATGCTGACAGGCCGCGACATCGGCCAGTTGGAAGAGGATCGCAAGCGTGGTCATGTGGGTCGAGACCGTGCAGCCGGCGCCACCTGGGTCGCGCGCGTACAGGCCCAAGAGCGTGCCGTAGGCCCCTAACAGCCCAGAACCAATATCCAGGATTGGCGAAGGGAGAAGCTTGGGGATCTGCCCGCCCCCATAGGTCATCTGGATACCGGTGACCGCTTGTACCACCTGCTCGAACCCGGGCCGATCGCACCAACCGCCCGTTTCGCCGTAGGCGTTCATGTGGGTGTAGATGGCATGCGGCAAGCGGGCGTGCACCGCCTCGGGGCCAATACCGATATCGCGGGCCAGCTCCAGACTGCGATAGTTTTGGATGAGCACATCGGGGGCCAGGTGCTCGATAAGTTTCCAGAGCTGTGTTTTGCCCTCGGGGGTGGTGAAGTCGAGGGTGACGGAGCGTTTGCCGGCGTTGAAGATAAGATGGAACGACAGCGCCCAATCGAGCTTCGTGGGGCTTTGCAGCGAGATCACCTCGGCGCCCAGCTCCGCCAACACGCGCGCCGATGCCGGCCCGGCGATCACTCGCGACATGTCCAAGACGCGTAGGCCCGCCAGAGGTGGTGCGTTTGGACCAGGCTCGGGGCGACTCGATGGCGGCGTCGATGCAGGGGCGGCCTGGGCCCAACGCGCGGCCAAGGCGGTGGCCGACTCGGCACTGAGCCGCCGGCCGCAAAGCGCGGGGACCACGTCGTTCAATGTCACCGTGGGGCCCACCGTGGTGAGCTTACCCAACACAGCGTCGTGCACGTCGCAGACGTCGTGCATTCCCGAGGCGGTGCTGTCTAGCAGCCACTCGTCCACCGTGCGAACTTTGATGCAGCACAGCTCGTGGCCCAGCGCTGCCTCCCAAGCGTCGGCCGATTTCGTGAGGAAGATCGCCGACATCGCCTTCCGAATTCGTTTGGCCTCGGCGACACTTTTTACCTGGCTCGGGTCGCTCATCGTGGTCGGGGACAAGGTGGCTCGCAGATTTCCGGCGAGCTCTCCGACGCCGAGCTCGTGTAGGCGTTCGAGCAGCCGGCGGTTGTGCGCAGGCAACGTCACGTGCAGGTAGATGAAACGGCCGTCTTGGCAGCGCCAACTGGACATGAATGGCGTGGCCACCATCTTGAGGGGCAGAAACGATCGCGGCATCCCACCTTTCACCAGGATCTGTAGGACCTGGGCGTACAACGTGGCTTCGTAGCGATTGGCCTCAACCTTTTGGCCCCGACCTGTCTTCCGACGTGCGATGAGCGCCGCGACCACGGCCGACGCGGCATAGATGGCGGCCAACACCGAGCCCACCGAGAAGGTGTGATACAGCGGCCGACCGACGGGGCGGTGATATAGAAAGCCGGCCATTCCAACCACGGCCTCATGATCTGGCAGCGCTTGGCGCGGGTCCCGGTCGGTAAATGCCGACAGTCGGCAATGAACGAGCTGCGGGTGTTGCTTGCCAAGGGCCGTCGGGTTGAGACCCAACGCTGTGAGGCGCACATCCCCGAGGTCCTCGATCAAGACGTCGGCGTGTGCCAAGAGGCTCGGGAGGTGCGCTGCATCGGCGGGCGCCAATGCCATGTCGCATTTGTTCCGGCCCAGCATGGCGTGCAACACCGGCTCCAGTTCATTGAGCCCCGCCGCCTCAAGGCGCACCACCTCGGCGCCTTGCTCGGCCAAGAGCAACCCCACCACGCCTGGGGCTAAGCCGCGTCCCAGTTCGAGCACGCGCAAGCCCGCAAGTGGGCTCTCGTTGGATGGGGTGAGTGGGATGCCCATGGACATAGCGCCTCCACAGCGCCCCGAGGGACGCAAGCTGCAGCAGGCCGATGCCCCAACTTGGGCGGCTCGTCAATTGGTGGCAATCCTGGCCGGCGATGGGTGTGATCGAAACCCGCGAATCGGCCAATAGGTCAAACAGGTGTCGTCAGACACCACCAACATCTATCTTGGGATGACCGGGGCTTGTGCCTGGGCCTATTGGGAGCCCGCCGGTTGGGCCTACGCTGGCGACAGCGATGGCAATTGCGTGACTGCCTACTACCGCGTGTTTGCCTGGCGTTAAGCCCTGCCTGCGACATGTCGTTTGGTGCCCACAGGGTTATCTGGGCTAGACTGCGAGCGTGTCACACCAGGATGCGAATGATTTTTCCCGCCCGCAGCTGACGCTCTTGTGGCTTATCTCGCTGCATACGAGTTTGCTCATCGCCGCCAATGCGGGTGGCGCCAAGATTGTCGACTTGGGGTTTGGGCTCACCGCGTCGGCGACGGTGTTTCCGTATGCGCTAACATTGCCGCTGTGTGATGTGATCAACGAGCTGGGCGGCAAACGCCTGGCCAAGTTGGCGGTGGACATCGGCCTGGTGGGGTTGGTGCTCGCCGTGGTCTTTTTTCAGCTGTCCATCTTGGCGCCATCGGCGCCGTTCTTCAGCGACCAGGCTGGTTATGCCGCCACCTTGGGGGGCGGGCCGCGGCTGTTGGCAGGCGGTCTGTTGGGTTATTGGCTGGGGAATCGGGTGGACGTCTGGGTGTTTGGCGTGATTCGTGCGCTCACGGGGGAGCGCTGGTTTTGGCTGCGTAAGAACGGCAGCACGCTGTTGAGCCAGGCTGTGGACACGTTGGTTTTCGTGGGTGTGGCATTCGGTGGCAGCGTGCCATTTTTAGGGGTGGCGCTCGGGCAGTATGTCTTGAAGCTTGGCATCGCCATCGCCGCAACTCCGTTAAGCTACCTGGTTCTGAATGGGATGCGTCGCTTCTGGCGTCGTTGAGCCGTTTTCCTGCTTACCTGACACTACGCAACTGAAGAGCGACATCGCCCTAGGTGAGGATGTGGGTTGGGGTGTGCAGAGGTCGGCCAAAAGGTTCCACCG
>JAKLEG010000617.1 GCA_022703175.1 Myxococcota bacterium
TGCGGCGTATCTCCCCCCGCTGTGGGGTCAAAATCGAGCGCCAGATGGTCCACCCGCACGCCATAAATAGGTGTGTTGGGTACGTGCGCGCGTCACATCCCCAAGCTCCTTTTGGACATCCCCACCCGTGGTGTAGGGATGCTGCGAATCGAGAGAGAAGAAGACACCCTGCCATCCATCTTTCTGCAGCTCTTTCGCTAACACCGTTCCCAAGGCTTGGTTTCTCACCACGATGCTGCGGATCTCTGCCCACCGAACGGCCTTCCCAGTTGACTTGTACAAAGCGCCAATCCGCTCCAAGGCCCAATCGATGCAGCTTGCCCGCACCGGCAATGGCGGGTTTGCGCCAGGCGTCTTGAGCTTGTCGATGTAGGCTTGGCGCGCCGAGGTACTTGTTTGAACACGCGTCTCCTTACCGTTCTTCTCAATCACGGTCGAAAAATAGTCGGACCACTCGCCCGCATGAGTGCCGATGCCGGTGTCGCGTATCGCTTGCCAATGGGCGTGGGTCGCGGTGTTCGTCAGATCGCGCCCCACCACGGCCAGAGTAAAACTGGTATTTTGCACCGTCGTTGAGCCCTTGACGGTGCCCGGCGCAAGTCCTGCGACCAAGGCCGAGGTTGCCGGAGGAGCCTGCGTGAGATGGCGGGCGACGGATTTGGGCTCGATGGCGACGAGTTCGCCACTTCTGGCCTCCAAGCGCGCCGGCAAAGCACCCGGCTCGCCCGTTGACAGTTCAAATGCGCGGTTCAAATCAGGGATATCGCTCGGTTGCGGCACCTTCAGATCAACCATCGGCGTACTCCACTCTCCCCAATTCTAAATGAGCCACGAGAATGTTTACCGCGTGACCCAACCCCAGCATGCCACATTTTCCCTGGCGTTGGTAATGGGCAGATGCGCAAAATGCGTGGTAGGGTGCAAACCATGGCGTTTGTCGTGCTACCTGCCGGAGAGAGCCTGCGCACCGTGGCCCTGCGGCTTGGTTTGCCGCTGAACGAGCTGCGCGCCAAGGCCGGCGTTGACGACGTTGATACACCGCTCGTCAAAGAACAGCGCATCGATGTGCCAGAGGACTTCTGGAAATCGCGCCCCGGCAAACGCCACGTACAGAGCGCCCTCACCGCCGACACCAAGAAAAAAAGCGGCATGAACGCCTTTTTGGCGTTAGACATTGAACAAAAACGCACCCGCGCGGCCGGAGGCATGAAGAGCCATCCCGCCACCCCCGCCGAGGAGGAAGCCCTGGGCGAAGCGGCCCGTGCCTACGGTCGCTTTGAAGCCGACTCAAATGAGCTGGCCTTTGACCTGTACAACCAGGCTGCCACCACCCACAGCACCGACGTACGCGCGCGCGCCTTCGCCGGCATGGGCATGGCCCAAGCCCAGCGGACGTTGCTGTTTGGCGAGCCGTTTGCACCGCTACAGCCCCAAGCGATTTCGTTGGCCAAGGCCGCCTTATGGGCTGACCCGAAGCTCCCCGAGGCCCACCTAGCAATGGCGCTGGCACTGATGATGGCCGGGCGTCGCAAAGATGACCACGAGGCGTTGACCGAGTTGGAAACCACGTTAAGCCAACACCCCGAACATGCGGGGACATGGGCCTGTTTGGGGCGCGTATGCGAACGCCTGGGCGAGTTGGATGCGGCGCAGCAAGCTACCAAGCAGTCCTTAAGTCTAGAGGCCTCACAACCGTTCGCGCTGGAGTGCCATGCCAGCCTGCTGGCTCGCGCCGGACACCCAAACGAAGCCCTCGCTGCCCTGGAAACGGTAATCGCCACAATTCCTACCTATGCCAACCCTTGGGTGCTGAAGGCAGTTCTGCTCCGCCAAGCTCAGCAAACCGATGCGGCCAACAAGGCCTTGTCCCAAGCCCTCGAACTTGCTCTACGTGCCCCGCATCGTGACTTGTTGCGTATCTTGATGGAGCAGTCGTTGTTCCCGTTCCTTCCCCTGCGTGACTGAACCAATCTGAGGTGCACAGCCCCCACTACGATATGTAGACACCTTGCCACAACACATGGTGTCTACAGCCCACACATGCAATTAACTCTATGATATTTCTAGTGTTTTAATTCATGGACATTTGCGGCAATATCACCACACCCCGGCGATGACGCTCGGGTTATTGGACTATTTCCTAATAAAATCAATGAATTACCAGAGAAATACGACAGGCTGTGGGATCGATCCCACAGCTTGACCTCGTTCACAGGGCAAGAAACGTAGACTCAAAACCCCAATTGACTGGGTATTATACCCCACATTTTTTGTAATACACTGTAATTGTTAGATTTTATGCTCGAACAGAGGAGACTGTTAGCATTGGCCCAGATCTGGCATAAGTTACAAACGTAACCCCGGGGCGCGTAACCGCTTTTGGGGATTTAACAGCGAAAAAGTTTCGTCACCACGGAATTAAAGGAGCCCACCATGAAGACCTTTTTGATGACATTGGCTGCGATGGTCGCGCTGGTCATCCCGAGCCTCGCTTTGGCCCAGAATGCCGGTGGCGAGTGCAACGGCGGCTTGTGCGGTACCCCGAACCAATCGGGCGGTGGCTGTGGCTGCGGTTGCGGCTCCATCCTGGTCGCCATGACCGACCGCGGCGATACCTACCAGTTCGCCGACGACTTTGATGGCGACGGCATCGAAGATGAATTCGACAACTGCCCGTTCGCCGGCAACTATGAACAAGCCGACAACGACGGCGATATGGTGGGCGACGCTTGCGATAAGTGCCCCGGCACCGCCGATCCGGCACAATCTGACATCGACGCCGATGGCTTGGGCGACCTGTGCGATGGCGACATCGATGGCGATAGCATCATCAACGCCGAAGATAACTGCCAACTCCTCCCGAACGCCGACCAATCCAACTTCGACCTCGATAGCATGGGCGACGCCTGCGACGCCGACGACGACAACGATTTTATTGACGACCTCACCGACCCCTGCCGCTTGGGCCAAGCCGGTGTGGACGCCTGTGATGACGACCCAGACCTCGATGGCATCGACACCGCGTTGGATAACTGCCCCTACATCTCCAACCCGGCTGGTGTGGATGGCCTGCAAGCGGACATGAACGGCGATGGCCTCGGCGACGCCTGCGACCTGGACATGGACGGCGATAGCATCCCGAACGTGCGCGATAACTGCAAAGGTATCTACAACCCCAGCCAGCTCGACCAAGACAACGACGGCGTGGGCGATGCGGGCAACTGGACCGGCGGCGCCGAGAGCTGCGACAACCAAGAGTGCTACGTGATTGGCGGCGACAAGGCCAACTGCCTCGACCCGGCCGCAGCTTTCAACATTTACCTGAACCTGATTGGCACCCGCGTGGCCGGCAAGTTCCAGGTGGGCGATGAGATTACGGTGGCGTTGTTCTCAAACCGCCTAGGCCAATTGCACAACTGGAGCGCGACTTTCACCAAGCTCCCGGATAGCTCGGATGCAAGT
>JAKLEG010000618.1 GCA_022703175.1 Myxococcota bacterium
GGTGGCTACCATCACCGACATCGGCGTCGCCAGCCCCATCGCACAGGGACAAGCAATGATCAGCACGGCCACCGCGTTCAGCAGCGCATACGCCAGCGATGGCGCCGGACCGAACCAGGCCCACAAACCAAAGGTCAGAGCCGAAACCCCGACAACGACAGGCACGAACCAGGCTGCCGCCCGGTCGGCCAGGCGTTGAATAGGCGCGCGACTGCGTTGCGCCTCTGCCACCAAGGCAATGATCTGCTGCAGTAACGTGTCCGCGCCCACGCGTAGGGCGAGCATCACGAGACTGCCTTGCTGATTCATTGTGCCGCCCAACAACGCCGATCCTGGCCCTTTTTCCACCGGCGCCGACTCGCCTGTCATCGCGGCCTCGTCAACGGTGCTCATCCCTTCTTCGACCTTACCATCCACCGGTAACCGTTCGCCTGGGCGAACCCGCAGGCGATCGCCCACTCGTACCGATGCGAGCGGCACGTCCTCTTCCTGCCCACCCGCACCCAACCGATGCGCCACCTTGGGTGCCATCGCCACCAACGCGCGAATCGCCGCGCCGGTACTATGCCGCGCCCGCAACTCAAGGATCTGTCCCAATAGCGCGAGCGTTGTGATCACCGCCGCAGCTTCGAAATAAATTCCCAGCGCTCCGTCGGCTTGGCGAAACGCAGGTGGAAACTGAGCGGGCGCCACCATCGCGACGACGCTATAGAGGTAAGCAACACCAGTGCCCAAACCAATTAGCGTAAACATGTTGGGACTGCGTGCCCGCAGCGAGCGCACCGCGCGCACAAAAAATGGCCACCCGCCCCACAAGACGGTGGGCGTCGCGAATCCAAACTGCAACCACCGCCCGAGCGTCCCGTGCACCCAATGTGGCACGAGGCTCGTGGGCAACCCATGGCTCATCGCCAACACGAACACCGGCAGCGTCGCCACTACGGCCACGATGAAGCGCCGCTGCATGTCGATGAGTTCGAGGTTCGGCGCCAGGACTGTTGGGTCCTTTGGTTCTAGCGCCATGCCGCACTTGGGACAGGGGCCTGGCTCTTTTGCTAGTACTTCCGGGCACATAGGGCAAACATAAGCGCTCCCAGGAACGCCAGCTGGCGCGGGCTTGGGTGTACCGCTCAGGTAGTCGTCGGGTGCTTGGATGAACTTGTCCCGGCAACCTTGCCAGCAGAAGTAGTAGGTGATGCCGCGGTGCTGGTGCTGCCACTTCGCAGTGGCGATTTCGACCTGCATCTTGCAGACCGGATCGGTGGCATGCGTGCCCGCGGGCACCGGCGTGGCAGCCGTGCCGGGGTGCATGCGCAACCGGGAGGATGAGCGAGTCATGAGGGGCGTGGACGTCATGAGAACCTCTTTCCGCCCCAAGGTAGGGCTCAAAGCGGCAACGTGCCACTCCATCTACCCGCAGCATACGATACCTAGGCCTAGTCTCGCCGCTTGCGTCCCCCGGGCAATGCGGGACGCGCGCGGATCGGGTCCTCGGGCCAATCGTGCCGGGGGTACTTGCGCATCAGCTCCTGGCGCAACGCCGGATAGTGGTTGTGCCAAAAGCTGCCTAAATCGCGGGTCACTTGCACCGGCCTCCGATTGGGAGCCCACAGCTCCAACGTGAGCGGCAAGCGCCCTTCGGCAAGAGCCGGCGCGCTGGCACAACCGAAGAAGTCCTGCAGGTAGGAGCCTAGCCTAGCCCCCCCCTGCCCATCGTAGACAACCTTGAGGCGTCGACCGTTGCTGAGCGTCATCTCGTGGGGCAACCAGCGATCCATAGCAACGCGCTGTTCGCGGGTCAGACGCTGATTGAGAAACCCGAGGAGTGAAATTTCCTCCAACTCTCTAAACGCGTGACAACCTTCGCACATCGCCGTGAGCGCCGTGCGCAGAAATGCGTCGTCGACCTCGGGGAACTGCAACTCTGGCGCAACCACCCGCAGCAGCGCGATACGTGCACGCCAGTCATCTAACTTTTCAGGGTCTGCAAAAGCTCCCACCCCGGCGGCCAGCGCGTGTTTGGCCAACAAAACGGACGTTGCGACGCTGGGCTCTGCGAGCGTGGTACTTTCCGATAACATCAGGCGCCCATAGCTCAGACGCGTGACCGCTTCGACGCGCTTAAGCCTGACATTCCATTCGAGCAGGTTCTCATCTTTCAAGTCACCGCTGTCGACATCGAGAAGCCAATCCGGCTCGATCGCAGATGCCAAGTTCACTCGCGCTGAGCTCTGGCCACGCTCGGTTCGCACCTCTGCGGCCACGGCCACCAGCCATTCCGCGCCCCAGACCACCGAGCGGTCGGAGAGCGTCGCAGCGCCGCCACTAGCCAACACATACTCGGGTCGCTTGGCATCGGTCCCAGATCGACGGTGCGCCACGCGATCGGGGTAACCCGCCAGAATCGCCTTCTGCAGCTGCTGCGTCGGGGAACCCTGATTGCATGAAGGGCGACTTCGCCGCGCCACCGCTCGTTCGAGCTGCTGTGCGCCACGCACCACGGCATGGGCGGCCGCAGGCATGAGCCCCAAAGCTCGCCAAGTGCCCTCCGGATTGCGGTCAACCTGCCCCTGGTCGATGGCTTCAGCCAAAGCCAGGAGATCGGAGGGTCCCGATTCCCGCGCCGGACCGCGTTCTGAACGAATGTCCCGCTCGGCAAGCAACGCCGCCAACAGTGCACCTTCGTGCACCAAACCGGTGCGCGCCGCTTCCAACAACAGTCGAGCCTGCCGCGGGTGGGCGGGCAGCGCCGCAAGCTCCTTGCCGAGCTCGGTGATCTGAAAGGTTGAGGTCAGCGCCCCCAAGCGCACCAGGAGCTCTTGAGCGGCCTCCAGCGCCACGCCTGGCGGCGCCGTAAGCCATGGCAGCGCAGGCGCTGCATACCCCAGCCTGGCGGCCGTCAGTACCGCTTCAGCAAGATCTAGCCGCTCCACCTCCGGTTTGTCGAACGCGGGGCGCACCTCAAAATCGTGCTGGGTATACAAGCGCCAACAATGACCTGGTTGCGTGCGACCGGCTCGCCCGGTGCGCTGCTCGGCCGAGGCCTTGCTGATGGGGCGCAACCTCAACGTAGATAATCCCGACCACGCGTCATACCCGGCTACGCGTGCGGTGCCCGTATCGATCACCGCGGTGACGCCATCGATGGTGACGGAGCTCTCGGCCACGTTGGTAGCAAAGATGACCTTACGGCCCGGACTGGGCCGCACTGCTTGGTGTTGCGCCTCCAATGACAGCTCACCATACAACGGCAGGCCTAACACTGCTTGAGCGTCGAGCAACGGCGCACAGGCATCAAGGCAGGTGCCGATCTCGCCCACCCCTGGCAGAAACACCAAGACGTGCCCCGCCCGTTCGCGCGCCAACGCTTTGCCCACCGCGTTTTGCACCTGCCGCGGCAACGGCCGGTCATCAGGCAAAGTCAGGTGCTCGACCTCGACCGGATAACGGCG
>JAKLEG010000619.1 GCA_022703175.1 Myxococcota bacterium
GGGGTCAATGCTCCTGGGAAACTCCAGGTGCAGGGGGGTCAATGCTCGTGAGAAACTTTAGGCCAGAGGGGTCAAAGGTCGTGGGAATCGACACTCCGGCGCAGCATAGGTTGACCGACGTATCACAATGCAACGCGGGGTTGCTTACGCACGGGCATGGCGAGCCAGCACTCACGTCGGCCACGCACGCATCGCCCGTGACGCCGCCGCAGCTTCGCGGTTTGCAATTGCCGGCGACGCAATCTGCGCCATCGCCACACTCTGAGTCTTCGCGGCAATGCAACACGCACACGCCGTTGGCACAGGAGAACCGGGCCGGACATGTCGCGTTGGAGGTGCAGGCGTCACCCGCATCGGAAGAATTGGCGCACCTCAAGTGCCCCACCAACGCCACAATCAACACGCGTGGGATCATTGGAGAACTCCTGTTTGTTTTGCGGCCTGGGTGCGGGGAAGGGCGTGACACGAGGGCCTAACAAAGCGTCGTGACGGCCGAACCTTGTTGCAAGGTGATCGTGTTGCGCCAATACTGCCGATATTGGCGAGCCGGGAAAGCGTAGGGTTGCGTGGTTGTTCGCCAGAGGTACGCGTAGCTGTCGTAGGTCCAGCCACCTGATGGCTTTGTGGTCCAATTGCTAAGCGTCGCGCAGTAGCCATCGTCGATGCCAACGTTCTCGATGCAGGACTGCGCGTTGGTGGCTGTCAGGTTGGTAACCCGGGCATAGACGGGTCGGCCACGGTTGACCGGATCGGCACTTGGGGCATCCAGGGTTGTGGAAATGATGATTTGCGGGGCACACGCCTGCACGGTGCAGTTCAGGTTTTGGTACGAGCCAGACAGCACGCCTTGGTTACAGACCCGCACTTGCGAAACGCATGTCTGTCCGCAGGCGACGCTGTTGGCTTGGTAGAAAGTGCCACTTTCGCCATTGGCGATTGTTGGCACGGGTCCTGGGAGCCAATCCAAGGGGCAATCACACCAACTCGTGCTCGTGCAACTTTGAGTGAGGGCGGGTTTGGGTGAGGGGCACAGGCTGTCGGCAACGGTAGCGCCATCTCCGGTGCGCTGGCAGGTGACGGTGCGGCTTTGGCCGCCAGTACCGCAAGTCACCGAGCAGCTGCTCCACGCCGCGGTGACCCAAGCGTATGTTGCGGCCACGCAGCTGCCACTTTGGCACCGGCCATCGCCTACGCTCACGATGTTGCAGGGTTCTCCGTCGGCTAGGGTGGTGTAGTCACAGGCGCCGGTGTTTGGGTTACAACTGCCATCGGTGCGGCAGCCGCCCGCCTGGTCGGGGCATGACACACCGCCGCAGTTGCTCAGGCATTGCACCGCACAATTTGCGCAGGCAATTCTGACAGGGTCGTACACGCACTCGCCCACACTCGGGTCGCAGCTGCCCTCCGAAGGGTAGGTCACGTAGGTCTGATCAGCGTCGGCGCAGCTTGGGTTAGGTGGAGCATCGCAAATGTGCGGCGTGCCATGGCATTGTTGTTCCACACAAACGTCATCGTCAGTGCATGCATTGCCGTCATCACAGGGTGTCGTGTCCGGTGCTACGGGGTAGATACATTTGGCTGCCTCGCACATCGCACCTACTCGCAACGCGCAGGTACCAGGGCTCTGGCAATCAGCATAGCGAGCGCACGCGCCCTCTTGGCATATTCCGTCTGCGCAGGAGGCCTGCTCCCCACATTCCTCGGAGCGCGTGCAGGTGAGCCGACAGACCTGCGCCAGGCAGACAAAACCCTGCGGGCAGGAGCTGTTGGTCTCGCACTCTGCGGACGATACCTGTCCGTCGCAGCTCACCGTCGCCGCAATCGCGAACCCCGCCAGCAGGTAGCGAACGTCGCGAAAGTGTCTCTGAATGACATGCCAGCCATTCATTTGACCACCTTCTCTGTAAAGCGATCGCCTCAGGCGAGCCTTGTCCAATTTCGCACTTTTCGTGCCACGCTCCGTCGCACAGTCTGTCCGCGGTCATTTCTTTAGGGGTGCACTCCGCGAGTGGCCCTCGATATCTAGGGTATCCGACCAATCTGAAGTGCGCCGCTTGTGTTGGGCCCCGTGTTGTCGCTGGGGGCGATGTCACCTCGGGGTGACGCAAAGCATGAATTGTTTTCCATCCGGCACTTCGGCGTCGCAGGGGCAAAATCGCCCCGTTTTTGACAGTTGTGTCCCGCACGCTATGCTCTGTCGGTGACGCAACTTAGGTACCGATCGGTCGTTTTGTCGCTGCTTGGGTGCGCGCTTGGTTGCAACCAAACCGAGGTCGCGCGCGAGGTGGTGGCGCCGCGACCTGTGATCAAGCTTCCGGCAGGTGGTCAGGCGCCGTTGGGGGTTATCTTCATTACTGTGGATACGCTGCGCGCCGACTACCTAAGCTCGTATGGGCATGCGCGCGTGTTGACACCCAGCTTCGATCGCTTGGCCACCGGCGGCACGTTGTTCAAGCAGGCGATTGCGCCATCGTCGACCACGACGCCGTCGCATGCTTCGATGATGACGAGCTTGTATCTGCAAGATCACAACGTTTATTCCAACTTCGAAGCGTTGGGTTCGACGCCGCGCACACTGGCCGAGGTGATGGCTGGGCGTGGTTTCAATACGTTCGCGATCGTCAACATGAAGCACTTGAACCCCGAGGTTTCGAACCTGGCCCAGGGGTTTGGTGAGTACATCAAATCGGGGAACATGCGCCGCGCCGGGCCCACCATCGACAAGACGCTGGAGTGGCTGGAGAAAAACGGCGAGCAACCGTTCTTTGCCTGGATTCACTTCCTCGATGTGCACACGCCCTACAATCCGCCGCCGCCCTATGATCGCTTCTACTACGATGACGACGAGCGCGATCCCGGCAAACGATCACTTGCGCGTATTTGGCACCTGTTGCCATCGCACATGACCGATCATCCGTTCTTTCAAGCCTGGTTGGATGGCATCACCGATGTCGATTGGGTGATGGCGCAGTACCAAGGTGCGGTCACCTATGTCGACGATGAGTTTGGGCGTCTGCTCGATCGTTTGGAAGAGATGGGCTTGCTTGAGCGCACGGCGATTGTGCTCACCGCCGATCACGGCGAGTCGTTGGGTGAGCACGATATCTATTTCACCCACCTAGGTCTCTTCGAGCCGACCATTCATGTGCCACTCATCACCTATTTCCCAGGCGTGGGCCGGCAGGGGGGGCAGGTGCGCGATGTGGTCGAGACGATCGACATCTACCCGACCATTCTCGACTATTTTGGTATTCCGACTCCCAAGGGAATTCGCGGTCGTTCACTGTTGCCGGTGATTCGCGGCGAGGTGCAGCCAGAGCGAGTGGCGTTCAGCGAGCACGCTGGCCGAAATCAAACGGTGCTCAGGTCCGATCGCTACAAGTACATCCGGCATTTGCGCACCGCGCACTTGCAGCCCTCCTATCCGTTCATCGACGGGCGCGAGGAACT
>JAKLEG010000062.1 GCA_022703175.1 Myxococcota bacterium
GCAAGAGGCTCTGTGGGCACTGACCCACGCGGCGCAAGGCGCACCCGTGGTCTGCACCGAACCGCCGCAGGCTGAGGCCGCCACCTGGGATCCAGGAGACGCTGAAGTCGTATGGGTGGACCAACGCTGCGAGCCCGATCGCACCGTGGGCGGCTACTGTGAGCCCGACCAATGGTATGAAGGCGATTGCTGGGATGTTTGGGTCCCCGAGAACTGTACCGGCGGAGGCTGGGAGTATACGGGTCATTACGAGTACCAGTGCTACAGCGCCGAGGAATGCGAATACATTTGGGTCGAAGAGCAAACCTACGTGGGCGGCAGCTGCACCGGCGGTTACTACCGCGAAGAATGTGCCTCCGGATATTGGGAATATGGCCTTTGCTATGACGGCACGTTTGTTCCCGGCTACTGCATCCCTGGGCACTACGAGTACCGTTTCCCGGGAGGCACATGGTCTTTTGAACCGGCCACTGAGGGCCCCGCAGAATGCGATCTGACGAGGCCAGCCCAGCGAGCCATCGCCTTGGCCAGCGCGCATGTTCTGAAAGACAAAGGTTACACGACGCTCGATCCGCTCTGGCAGGCGGCTCTTGACCGTCTGCTCGACTCCGGACGGCTGGAAACCCCCGATGAGACCACCTACGACGCCCTCGTGCAGATCTTGAGCGGCGTGGCATCCGGCGAAAGCAGCCAACCGGAGTAGCCCTCCGCCTCCGCCCGTGGACCCACCGTTGCCGGGCAACCGACAGGGTCGTGCAATCTGAACACGATAATTTCTGCCGCTGAGCCTTTCCCAGGTTGCCAACATCATGATTATGCTATGGACCCAGGGAGAGATGATTGAGGCTCTGGTAGCACCCGATGCCAACTGACAGCGCGCACCCATCTGACTTTGACGAGATCATCACCCTCGACGTCAGCGGCGTCACCGAGATTGTCAACCTCTATGGTCCAGGCCTCGCAACCAATGGACTCTTCCTCCAGAGAGACGTGACCTCGCCGGTGGGCGCGTTGGTGTTGCTGCGCTTCATGGCGCCCAACAAACAATTGATGTTCACGGTCTCGGCCCGCGTGATCCACGCCCGACCTGCCCTTAACCCGAATGACAAGACGGCCGGTATTGCCCTGGAGCTCTTGGATTTTGATGCGGCCGGACGGACCTTCGTCAACAGCCTCAAAACCCACGGAGGCCTCAACGCACCTAACGAACCCGAGGTACACACCGCCGCCGAGCGCGTCTTGATCCCCACCGAAAAAGACCCGCGCCCCGTTGTCGGCATCGACTTGGGCACAACCTACAGTTGCATCGCCGCAGTGGTGGGGGGGCAGCCCAAAGTGTTGGCCACCAGCGAAGGCTATGAGACCGTTCCGTCGGTGATCTACGTCGGTCACGACGGTAAGGTAATCGCCGGACACCGCGCGTTCGAAAAGATGGTGCTGGAACCGGCCCGCTGCATCTATGGCGCCAAACGCTTCTTGGGCCGACGATTTGCCTCCAAAGAGGTGCATGCCTTCGGCCACTTCTTCCACTATCAACTCACCGCTGCGAAGTCTGGCTTCGCCGCAGTGCAGGTCGACAACACAGCGCTGCCCCTGGAACTCGTAGCCGCACACGTGTTGGCCCACCTGCGACAATGTGCGCAGTTGCGATTGGGCCAGGAGGTCGTACGCGCGATCATCACCGTGCCGGCCTACTTCGGCGAGACGCAACGCCAAGCCGTACGCGAGGCGGGGCGCCTAGCAGGGTTCAGCGTCGAGCGTTTACTGAACGAACCTACGGCGGCCGCCGTGGCCTATGGTTTTGGTCGCGGGCTGGATCGCAAAGTGCTGGTCTACGACTTTGGCGGTGGGACGTTTGACGCGACGGTGATGCACATCCAGGGCGACACGATGGAGGTGCTCGCCACCGATGGAGATCCGTTCTTGGGCGGCGCTGATCTGGACGACCGTCTAACCGAATACGTTCTGACGATGCTCGAACGCGTGGAGCAGAAGAAACTCCGCCATGATGCGGTGGCCGTGCAACGTTTACGTTTTGCAGCCGAGGCCGCCAAGCGTGAGCTCTCGGAGACCGAATCCACCAACATTCGCGTCCCGAATCTGAGCGCCGCAGGCCAGCCACCGTTCAATGTCGCGGTGCCGATCACGCGCGACTTGTTCGAGCGCCTGATCGAAGACCTGGTGAATCGTTCGCTCAGCATTGTGCAGCGCGTGCTCGACCAAGCGCACCTGAAAGGCTCAGATCTACACGATATCGTCATGGTGGGCGGACAATCGCGCAGCCCGATCATCCGTCGGCTGCTCACCGAACGGTTCGGCAAACAGCCGACACGCGGCGCTCACCCCGACCATGCAATTGCGTTGGGTGCCGCCATCGTGGCCACCGCACACGACACGGCCACGCCGATTACGCTGAAGGACATCCTGGCGAAACCGATTCGCCTGGGTTTTGCCGATGGTCATACCGACGTCTTGCTCCCGGCCGGTGCGCCCTTGCCTGCCTCCAAGGAGTTCACGATAACAACCGGGCCCTCGCAAGAATTCAGGGTTACGCTCTACCGCGGCGAGGGTGCAAGCACGACCGAGAATGAGTTGCTGGGAGAGCTCAAGATGCCGTCCAGCCTCAGCTTGGCGGTGACGAAAACACCAGCCAAGGTCACGGTCACCGTGGACCAAGACGGCCTGCTCACCGCCAAAGTAGAACACCCGCTCACGAAAAAAACTGAAACGGTTAGCCTCACCCTCCCCGAAGGCATCGCCGAAGCAGAGGCGCTCGACATCATCGAGCTCACCGATGTTGTTGCCTAGGCGCCGGCCAAACGTCCGCGAGAATTCGTCTAACAATTTGATTTTCATAAGCTTTCTTTCAGCCAAACGCCCCGCCCTCTGGCGCCTGTCGCCAGAATGCATAGCCTAACAGCGCTAGGACCTGGGGTGGCGTTTGGCCGGATGTGCCAACGAGGTCGACCGCAGCATTCGCGACATCGTATGGCCGTCCGTGCCCGGTGGAGAAACCATGAGGACGGTCCGGATCCGGACGCGAATTCTCGGCAGCTTCGTACTCGCACTAAGCGTGGCTCTGGGGGTGGGTGGCGTTGCCTATCGGGCCACCCAAACCATCGCCACGCAGCTCGATCGCGTCACCGACGAGCAGTTGCCTGAAGTCCAGGCCATTGCGCAGATGCAGCTGGGTGTGCGCGCTGTTCACACCGCCATTGCTAACCTGGCGCTCGCGAAAAACAACCAAGAGCTCGTCGTGAACAGCGAATGCGCCGCCTGCCATGACGGCGGCGAGGTATTTGCGTCCAGCGCCAGCACCGGCCTTGACGAGGTGAAAAGGGCCCGTGCCGCCTTTGCCGCGATGCCGCACGATGAGACCCTGGCCACAGCCTGGACGCCCATTGACCATGACCTAGCACGCTGGCTGGGCGAGGGCGCGACCTTGACAGCCCTGATCACTGAACGCACGCGGCTACTGGAGTCCCATGCGGCCCAAAACGCTGCAGCCACGGTCGAGGCGCAATTCTGGGAACACTGGAGCACCTTCCACCAGCTCGGCCTGCCTGTGGTCGAAGCACTGGGCAAGCTAGAAACCACGGCGCGCGCAGAGTCCGAGCACCTCAAGGAGCTCGGTCATATGGCCGAACGCCGGCAGACGTTAGCTCAGATCGCCGTCTTGGTTGGCGGCCTGGCGCTCTTGGTCCTCGTTGGTTGGCTTCTGGCACGCTCGATTGAGCGAGCCATTCACGTCGTCGTCACTGAGACTCGCAAGCTCACAGAGGGCGCGGTAGCAGGCGACCTCACGGTACGTGGCGACGCCACAGTCGTTAACGAAGAATTTCGCCCGATCGTGGCTGGCATGAACGATACGATGGCCGCCTTCGAAAAGCCGCTGCGCGTCACGGTGGCCTACATTGACCAAATCGCCCAAGGGAAAATGCCCGCACCCATCGTCGAGACCTACCGGGGCGATTTTGACCTGATCAAAAAAAACCTGAACCGCTGCATAGACACCGTCAATCGGCTGGTCACCGACACGTCCATGCTCGTGGAAGCCGCAGTGGATGGCAAGCTCAGCACACGTGCAGATGCCAGCCGCCATCAAGGTGATTTCCGCGCCATCGTCCAAGGAATCAACGACACGCTGGACGCCGTGATAGGCCCACTGCACGTCGCCGCCGACTATGTGGACCGCATCAGCAAGGGCGCCATGCCGCCGCCGATCACGAGCCAGTACCGCGGTGATTTCAAGCAGCTCGCCGATAATTTGAACTGCTGCATCACCGCCATCAATCGGCTCATCGCGGACGCCCAGATGCTTGCCAAAGCCGCAGTGGAAGGTCGTTTGGCGACCCGCGCCGACGCCGCGTTGCACCAGGGCGATTTCCGCAAAATCGTCCAGGGCGTGGATGACACCTTGGACGCAGTGATTGGACCACTGAACGTCGCGGCCGAGTATGTCGATCGAATCTCCAGCGGCAACATCCCGCCCAAGATCACCGACCACTATGCTGGCGACTTCAACGAGATCAAAAACAACCTGAACAAATGTATCGACGCCATCAACGCCATGAGCACCGATGCCCAGCTGTTAACCAAAGCTGCCGTGGCAGGCCAATTGGCTTCCCGCGTCGACGCCCGCAAACACCAAGGGGAGTTCCGAAGCATCGTTCAGGGGGTCAACGACACGCTGGATGCAGTCATTGGGCCGTTGAACGTCGCAGCAGAGTACGTAGACCGTATCTCCAACGGCAACATCCCGCCCAAGATCACCGACGCGTACAGTGGCGACTTCAACGAAATCAAAAACAACCTGAACAAGTGCATTGATGCCGTTAACAACATGAGCGCCGATGCTCGCCTTCTCGCGGAGGCCGCCGTGGCCGGGCACCTGGCGACACGCGCCAACGCCAACCGGCATCAGGGCGATTTCCGCAAGATCGTCGAGGGGGTCAACGCTACGTTGGACGCGGTGATAGGCCCGCTGCATGTGGCCGCTGACTACGTCAACCGCATTGCAAAGGGGAACATCCCGCCGCCGATCACCGACAGTTACAATGGCGACTTCAACGAGCTGAAGGAAAACCTCAATCGCTGCATCGACGCGGTGAATCTGTTGATTGCCGACGCTGGCACCTTGGCAACCGCTGCGATTGCGGGCCAACTCGCCACCCGTGCTGACGCCACGCGCCATCAAGGCGACTTCCGCAAGATCGTCGATGGCGTGAACCACACCCTGGATGCGGTGATTGGGCCGCTGAATGTCGCGGCCGAGTATGTCGATCGCATCTCCAACGGCAGTATCCCGCCCATGATCACCGACAGCTACAACGGCGATTTCAATGAGATCAAAAACAACCTCAACAAATGTATCGACGCGGTCAACGCCATGAGCGCCGACGCGCAGCTGTTGACCAAGGCCGCGATGGCCGGTGAGCTCGCGACCCGTGCCGACGCCACCAAACACCAAGGCGACTTCCGCAAGATTGTCGATGGTGTCAACCGCACGCTGGATGCGGTGATCGGCCCGCTCAGTGTTGCCGCACGCTACGTAGATGAGATCGCGAAGGGGCGCATTCCGCCAGCCATTACCGATACCTACGCGGGTGATTTCAGCACACTCAAAGACAACCTGAACCAGTGTATCGGCGCAGTGAATTTGCTCGTGGCCGACATGGGCATGCTTTCACACGCCGCGGTGGCGGGTAACCTGGCAACCCGCGCCGACGCCTCAAAGCACCAAGGTGATTTCCGTAAGATCGTCGAAGGAGTGAACGCCACGCTCAATGCCGTGATTGAGCCACTGAACGAAACCTCACGGGTGGTGCAAGAGATTGCCGATCGAGACCTGACCGCACGGGTGCGCGGCGGCTATCATGGCGACTTGGCTATTGTGAGAGACAACATCAACAAAATGGCTGAGGAGCTAAGCACAGCGCTCACCGCCATCGTCGGCAACAGCGATGTCTTGGCCTCGGCGTCCGCCGAGCTCAACCACGCCGGAACCCGCATGATCGCCAACACCGACCAAACCCTGGCCCAAGCCAACGTGGCCTCGACCTCGGCGGAGCAAGTAAATCGCAACACGCGGGTCGTCGCGACCTCTACCGAACAGATGGGAACGGCCATCAAGGAGATTGCGAAGAACGCCAGCACGGCGGCCCAGGTCGCCTCGCAGGCCATGCGCATGGCCGACACCACGCACGCAACCATCGCCAAGCTCGGTGCTAGCAGTCAGGAGATCGGCAACGTTATCAAGGTTATTACCGCCATTGCCCAACAGACCAATCTGCTAGCGCTCAACGCCACGATTGAAGCGGCACGCGCTGGCGAAGCCGGCAAGGGATTTGCCGTGGTCGCCAACGAAGTGAAGGAGCTCGCCAAAGAAACCGCTTTGGCCACCGAGGAGATCAGCCAAAAGATCGAGGCGATTCAGACAGATACGCAGGGTTCCGTAGAAGCAATTGGGCAGATCGTCGCGATCATCACGCAAATTAACGATATTCAAAGCACCATCGCAACAGCCGTGGAAGAACAGACCGCGAGCACCCACGAGATCCAACGCAACGTCGAAGAGGCCGCGCGGGGCACCGCCGAGATCGTTCAGAATGCCAACAGCGTGGCACAGGCGGCTGAGAGCACCAAAGGTGAAGCGGTACAAACAGTGCAGGCTGCTGGGTCGCTTACCGAAATGGCCCATCAGCTAAAACAGATGCTAGCGGGATTCAAACTGAACAGGAGCTGAGTAACATCCCGGGCTGCGTTTGCTTGCCCGCTCACCAGGCAACGATGTCAACTCAACGCCCGTTGTGTGCCACCTGCTCCACCAACGTCGGACCACTACAACGGCGGCGAAGACTTCATCTCTTGGAACCAACACTAGAGGGACAACACCAGGTAAGCCGCGAGCGGCACGCCAACCCCCAACAACATCAACACCCCGCCGCGCCCTTTGAGGCCGTGGCGCCCGCGCACCATCACCATGCCCGAAAGTGCCAAGAAGACCAGGGCGAGCGCAAACAGGTCAGCGATGTAGGTCCAGAAGCTCCGGCCCTCGTTCAAGTGCAAAAAGTTCACCTGTCGAACCAGGGGCCGCGCGTGCTTACTCTGTCGCTCCACCATGCCTGTGGCCGGAAGATAGTCGACGACCTCTTCATCGCCGGCACCGAAGAACAAGCTCAACCGTTCCGGGCTGCGCCAGAAGACCTTGTGCGGTGGCGCAGCATACCCCAGACGGCCGGTAAGCGCAGCGACGACACGGGCCTGCTCTCGCCGTGCATGTTGTCCTGGGCCCTCCTCGGATGCGCCATCGGCAACGGTGGGGTCTCCCAGCAGCGCGGCCGGGCCCCCTAACGCTTCGGTCGAGGTGGTAACGGCAAAGTTGTAGTCCCAATGTTGGCGGTGGTTCACCGCTATCCCTGAGATCGCGTAGACCAAGGTCAACCCCACCGCGACAAAACCGACATCGCGGTGCCAAACAAACAGCGTGCGACGCCAGTTCATGCGTGAGCCGGTCTAGATGAATTCGGCGCCGAAGGCGCGCAGCACCACGCGCTTGGTGTTGTTCTGATCGCCGCCCAACTTGTGCTCAGCGGCGTAGTGCTTGAGCATCTCTGGATCAACATCCTGCACTTCCACCAAACCTTCGGCGCGGGCGCTCTTACCAATCGAGCCCTGTGGAACCAGGAACGTCGGCGCCGTCACCACGCGCAAATGGTGGCCGGTTTGATCATCACCCACAATCGAGAACCAGCCCCGTGCATGGGTGCACATCGCGTTGACGTTGCCGCTCACCTGAACCGTCTTGCCTGCGTACGACTCTGGTTTGGCCAGAAGCTCCTGCACCGACACCACTTGGGTGGCGGCAAACGTGCCGCCGACGTGTGTCACCGTGCGGCCCTGTGCATCAGTGTGCGTCTGGACCAGATCATTCGTAAGTGCGGTGGTGCCGTCGTTGGCATCAGGGCAACCCGCCGGCTTCGCGTGCTCGGCGCTTGCCACCGTCGCGGGTGTGGTTACTGTCGCCGTCGAGGTTGCTCCCTGACAAGCGACCAACACCAAAGCGGTCCCAAACAACATCCACACGCGCGCGCTTACCATGCCCGAACTCCACGCCGCCCGGTTTGCCGGGGGTATCTATTGCGACGAACCCGCGTGCTTCATGACACCACGCCACGAAGCGCACGCGATGCCGGTGTTTAGCCGATACGACCTGGCATCGTAAAGGGGCGTGACTCGATCCACGCAACCATGCGTCGCTGCGTCGCAGGTTCCACAGTCTCGAAGCGCACCCGCATCGCGACCAAGCCATGCGCACAGACCAACTCCACGACGCGCCCCACCACCGCCACCGGCAGCGCCTCTCCCGGCAAGATCAGCTGCAACGGCAGTTCGTTGCCTGGCCAAATCGGTTCGGCACCGCAACACAACATGCCGCGCGGCGAAATGTCGAGACCCTCAAGCGTGATCCTGCTATCCGCCGCGTGCACCGTGAAAGTGGTTTGGATCCGCTGCAGCAACCGCCGATTTGTCTTGCTGGCCGCCGTCGTTTGAATCGGTAGAGCCAACACGGGCAACGGCGAGGTCGTGGGTGCCTCACACACTTTGAGACTATGGTTCGTCTGATTCATCGCGAGCCCCCGGAAACGCATCTGTACGACACCGGGTGCTACAATGATCATTCCTTAGAACTTGCCTAGGTCTGTGGTGAGTTCGTGGCAGCGGACCATCGCCGAGCTCGTCAACAGCAACCGCCCTCTGACGAGCAACCACAAGAAGGTTCGGTGCCTGTGAGGGCGCCTGTGATGATCGCGGCCGCACAGCCAACCCCAGCGCGCACCTGAATCGCTTGTGCCTCGCAGTTCCTCGCACAAGCGCCACACTCCATGCAGGCACCTCGGTCGGCTAACACTGCGCGTTTGTCCGCAAAGTCAAATACCGCATGGGGACACACCTTCACGCACATCTGGCAACCAGTGCAGCGCGAAGGCTCATAGGTGAGCGTCACCACGGTTTCGAGGTACCTCATACACTCCTCCCAGCGCCAAAGAGCAACGCTGCGACCCACAAACCAACGCCAAGTATGCCGGCAACCGCCTGCAGCGGCACGGCGAAGCGCATCTCCCGCATCACTCCCGACAGCGAGGTAAAGGTGGAGGCTCCCGTAAAGTTCATCAAGACAAAACTGGTGATGCTAGGCACCAACAGCCCCCAGGCTGACAGCGACAACCAGTCCCCCATAGACACGCCGAAACCCGCTCGTGCAATCCAGACGGCCACACCTGCGGCTCCCAGCAGTGCCCCCTTCAACGCAAACGCACGGCCGGGTAACCAAGGCAACAACAACGGCCCCACCACGGCCCCCAACAGGAACGCGCCCATGATGCCGCCAGCTGCAAACAACCCCGTGCCCAGCATGCGACTTACGGCATAGCCATCGCGAGCGAGCCCCCCCAACACCAGAAATGCTGCCGCTAGCAGCAGCGCCGGTTTCAGGCCGTTTGCGACCTCCACCGGCACCACGATGGCACGGTCGGTGATATTGAATTGAACCCGTCGCATCGCAGCCGTTGCTTGGTGGTGGTTGTCCAAGTAGGCCGGCAGATCGGCGGCACGAACCGGCCCATACTCCACGCGGAACCCCGAACGGGCTTTCACCTCGTGAGCCGTAATGCCCGGCGCCCCTAGCTGTGGCAAAATCAGGGTACGGTGCCGCACCACCTGGTCAAGCCCGACGGCGGCGATCCGCTGGACCAATTCATCGGTGCCGAAAGTGCCTTTGCCGGCAGCGCACCAAACGTTGATCCCTTTGGTATCCAGCACCAACAACCACGCGTGCCGACCCGACAGCTCACGCCGCAACGCATCGAAGCTCAGCTTGTAGTTGGCCGTCACAAGCACCGGTGCGCTAGCACCAGGTTCCCCCACCGCGTAGAGCCCCGGCGCCACCCGGTACTGCATGCGTCCAACCCCCAAACGCGCCTTGATCGTGCCGCGACGATCACTGGCAACCAGCGATGTGCGCACCCTGGGCACCGGTCCAACGAGGGTCGTCACGTCGCCATCAAGGTAGGCGGCCTTCACCAATGCGGGCAACGCAGCGGCGGGCCCACCACAACAGCCTGAGCCGGTTGCAGAGCCTCCGCAACAACTAGGCGCGGTCTCGGACATGGTTCCTCCTGGTAACACGGCGGTGGACTTTGCCCGCAGGGGCATTGCCAAAGAAGCCTGCCAACCACTGCACCGCGCCATCGCTCACCCAACACTCAATTTGCTTGCCGTGCCGCTCCATCTCTAACAGTCCGGCCTGGCGTAGCTCCTTCAGATGATGAGACACGGTAGAGGGCGCCAGCCCCAAATCGGCGCCCAACTCACCGACGCACTGTCGCAGCTGCGTCGGCCGCGTGGCACAGCACCCCGGCACACAACAACTCGCGAGCCGCAGAAAGATCTTCAGACGTTGCGGGTTGGCAAGCGCCTTGAACGCCATCGCCAAACGCTGCAGCTCTGTTTCATAGTTCGACATCTTTCGAACTATTAACAGCCTCAACATGCAGATGTCAACGACTGATTAGGTTTCGGGCTCTGCATACGACCGTGCGGATTCGTGTCAGAATCATCCCTCACTGACAGAACGCCGAGTTGGTCCAGGTGTAGGGCGCCAGCAACAATGAGGCTTTGACCTCAAAGGTGTCGATATCGTGCTCAATAATGGACAGCGTGCCGGTTTTAGTGGTGCAGCACTGGCCGGCGCAATTGGTGACCATCGTTTTTTGACGGGTCCAACAAGTCTGCGACACACTGGTGTTGTAGGCCCCCCAAAACCCCGCCTCGATCGCCACCGCATAGGCGCGCGGCATGGCGGCTGTGTCAAACTCGCGGAAGCTGCCCGGGGCGATCGAATCGGTTTGTAGAATATTGCAGACGGTGTCAGGACCGACCAATCGCTCGGCATTGCCATCGCTCAACGCCTGTTGGGCCGTGCTCGCAATGCGCACGCGGACCAGTTGGTTTAATCGCCCCCAATCGTTGCCGCCGCTGCTGTTGTTGGGCAAGTCGTTCACAATGCGCACCCGCTTCGGCCCCGCCAAGCGGATCACCGTCCAGACGTCGCTGTAGGGCGAAACCCCTGTGTTGGTGAAGGCCCGCACGCGGTAGTGGTAGATCCCCACCGGACGCACCAACGTGCTTTGAGCCTGCGCGGGTCGCTCGCCAGGGTTCGAGCGATCTACCACGGTAAACCCTGCGCTTACCGAGCTGGTTGACTCTTCCAACTCCAAGCGGTCGTTGGAGCCGGCCGTGGACCCCCACAAATAGCTGATCTCAAGCTCGAAGGGCACATTACCGACCACGTTGGCTGGGCCGGTGACCACCGGAACACTCTGAAAGCGCGCCGTCACGGCGGTATCTTCGATGAGCGTCAAGCTGGCCACCGCAGTCGTACTCACCACCGCACCGCTATAGGCGACAAACCGATAGCCGCGATTGGCTTGTGCTGTCAGTGTCACCTCGTCGCCATAAAAATACGGTTCACGAGGCGAGGCCACGATGAGCCCAGCAGCGGCTGGTTCCACCGTAAGGTCGAGGTTCACGGGTTGCTCTACAAAGCGGGCGGTGATGACAGCGTCACCGCTGAGCGTCACGGTGAGGGGATTGGCCGTGCCGCTTGCATCTCCTTGCCAACCCACCCACAGATAGCCCGCCTCAGGCGTTGCCGTGAGGGTGACACGGGTACCGATGGGATAGCTCGTCGCGGTGGGCGCCTTGAGTGCGGTGCCACCCGCCAACGGCGTCACGAGCAACGTGAGCGTCGCGTTCTGGATCGGCGGGTCGTCGGCCTCGCCGTTGTCGTCATCGTTGGCTGAGCCCGGGTCATTGTCAGGCGGCGTTGCAGCGTCGCTGTCGTCCGCGGCGTAACCGGTCCGTAGCACCCATCTGGCAGACGTGATCTCGACCCGGCATTCTGGCGCTGGAGGTCAGACATGTCGGAGACAAAAGCCCAGAGGCTTGTCCCTGAAGCCGCGTCGCTGCATCGCGTCGCCACACAAACCTACTGGCACGAGCAGCAGGCCAAAGTCGTTGTCGAGGCATGGATAGCGAGCCAGCTTTCGATGCGGGCTTTCGCAGCAAGCCACGGCATTCACTACAAGCGCATCGAGCGGTGGGCATACAAACTCAAGGCCAACTCGCAATCGCCCGAGAACGCGACGGTGCGGTTCCTGCCGGTGAAGCTCGGCGGCACACCACAAGCTTTGCCCACCAGCCACACGACGGACAAAGCGGGTGACGCTGCGATGGAGCTGCGGCTGCCGTCTGGCATCGTGATCAACCTGCGGCCTGGGTTTGACGGCCCAGCGCTCTGCCGACTCTTGGAAACGCTCGCGTGCTGACGTTCGCCCCCAAGATCTCGGTCTCGCTCTGTACGACCGGCGTCGATATGCGCAAGAGCTTCGACGGCCTCGCTATCGCGGCCCGCTCGCTCATTGGCGCCGACCCCATGTCTGGGCACCTCTTCGTGTTTTTCAACCGTCACGCTGACATTTGCAAAGTCCTCTGGTGGGCCTCCGGCGGCTTCTGCATCTTTGCCAAGCGCCTCGCCCGTGGCCGCTTCAAGCTCCCGAGACTTTCTTCAGACGCTACCCATGTCGTGATGGACGCCACCGACCTCGCGCTCATCCTCGAAGGACTCGACCTCACGAACGCCCGCCGACGTAAACGCTGGGAGCCGCCACGACATCAGCAAGAAATCACCGCGACCAGGAATATTTGAGCGCGCTCAGTGATCTTAAGGAGGACACGACAATGACACGATGAACGAGCACGCGCCCACACACGAGAGTGATTTGCAGCAGGTCGCCGAGTTCCTGCGGAGCCTGCTCGCTAGCGGTCGCGACGACGAAGCGGTGAGCCTCGTCATCGAGTTGTTGCGGGCGATGCGCGACAAGAACGCCGAACTCGAGCTGCGCGTGCGCAAGCTCATTCGAGAGCACTACGGCCGTAAGCGTGAAGGTGTATCGAACGCGCAACTGTCGTTGTTTTTGGAAAAGCTCGGCGAGCCCACCGAGGTCAAGAGCGACCTCGTCGTCGACGAAGTCGACGCTCACGACAAACAGGTCGTGAAAGAGCACCGCCGCCGCAAGCCCGGCCGTCGGCCGTTGCCTGCGGACCTTGAGAGGATTCAGCACACCCATCAGGTCGAAGGTGACGCGCGCAAGTGCTCGACGTGTGACGAGGAGAAGGGCGTCATCGGCCACGAGGTGCAGCGCGTGCTCGACTTCGTGCCAGCGAAGTTCGTGGTGTATGAGCACCTGCTCGAGAAGCTCGCGTGCCGGCGTTGCGGCGACGCGGTCGTGACGGCCAAAGGCCCCGGCAAAGTGATCTCGGGCGGCATTCCCGGCGCCGGGCTGTTGGCTGAAGTGTTGGTGAACAAGTACCGCGACGGGCTGCCGCTGTATCGGCAAGTGCAGCGCTTCTCTCGCGTGGGCGTGGACCTGCCGCGCTCGACCTTGGTGGGATGGGTGAGGCACGCGGCCAAGGAACTCACGCCACTCGCGAACCTGTTGGAAGCGCGAGTGCTCAAGGCGGTGGTGCTCAAGACCGACGGCACCGGGCTGGACGTCTTGGACAACGAGCATTCGGCCAACATCAAACGCGGCAGCCTCTACTGCCATGTCGGTGATGACCCCGAGTTGTTCTTTCGTTACGCACCAGACCAAGCGAAAGAAAGTCCGCAGGAGATTCTTGCAGGCCGCGAGGGTTACGTGGTGGCCGACGCGGGTGGCGTCTATGACGGCTTGTTCACTCGCAAAGGCTCGAAGGCGATCGAGGTTGGCTGCTGGATGCACGGCCGGCGTGGCTTCTTCAAGGCCTTCGAATTGGGCGATCTCCGGGCTGCGATTCCGCTCAAATACATCAAGCAGCTTTACAAAGTTGAAGAGCTGGCGCGTCAGCTCAAGGCCGACGTGAAGCGGCGAGAGCGACTGAGGCGCAGCAAGTCCGCACCCATCCTCGAACAGCTGCGTGCATGGATTGCCAAGACCTATCCGAACGAACCGCCAAAGACGCCGCTGTACAAGGCGATGGGCTATGCCATTAACCAGTGGGACGCGCTCAACCGTTTCGTAGAAGACGGGCGCCTACCGATCGACAACGGCGAGGTCGAGCGCGCAATCCGGACGGTGGCAGTGGGCAGACGGAACTATCTCTTTGCCGGCTCCGATGAAGGCGCCCAGCGGGCGGCGGTGATCTACACGATCATCGGCTCGTGCACGTTGGCAGGCGTCAACCCGTGGGAGTACCTGCGCGACGTACTGACCAACCTCGCCAACGGTTGGCCGCACAAGCGCATCGAAGAGCTGCTGCCGGCGGCGTGGAAAATGGCCAATGCTGCTCGGCCTGCGGCTCTGCCTGCCGCCTCTACTCAGCAAGTCTGAACCAGACCACTCCTGAGAACCTGAGTGATATTCAGGCGATAGCAGGGGTCTGATCGCTTACTCCGCGGCTGGCGGGTTGGGAGCCTGTGGCGGCACTTGCGGCTTGGGGGTCACCACTGAGGGTTCGTCGGTAGGTAGCGAGTCGGTGTCGACCTCGGTACCGCACGCGGGCAGTTGCAGCGCCAAAAGCAGCAGGGTTTGAGTCACAAAAGCAGGCTTCATAGGGTCCGTCCTTGGTGAGAGACGGAGCTACCTATTTCAACCTTCGTGCCAACTTTTTAAAAGCCGAAAAAACCTGATAACATATTGAAATTTATAAATAAATTCAAAATCATCAGATCTCGTCTGACGTCGCAAATTGGGACAGTGTCTCAAATTGGGACACGTCGTGTAGCAAATTGGGACAACTCGCTATGGCGCCGGGCACAAACTGGGGTCGAGGCGCAGGACCAAGCCGGCCTCCCCAACCACCAGTGCCTGACCATCGGCCAGCCAAACCACATCGGCCAATAGCTGCGCGACTCCTGCGTGGCAGGGGCTAAAGCTCTGGCCGGCATCGGTGGTGAGAAAGGCCGTGCCATCCAAGCCCACCGCAAGCCCCACCTGCTCATCCCGAAAGCGCACCGCGTAGAGATCCGCCCCTGGGGCCGCCGACTGCACCACGGTAAAGGTACGCCCGTCGTTGGTGGAGCGTGCAATCAGCCCCTGCTCGCCCACCAACACCCAGGTGTCGATGGAAACGGGGGTGACGTCGTTGAACCACTGGGACTCGGCGCCACCAACACTGCCTTGGGTAAAACTCAGGCCATCCTGCGATCGACCTAGGTACTGATAGTAACCCACCGCCAACCAGGTACCCCATGGAGCCACGGCCACGGCAGCACCTTGAGCCGAGTAGCCGCCCTGCGTCGCGATGGGTGCGTTCTCCCAGCTGTCCCCCAAGTCATCGGTGGCAGCTCCCACCCAATAGCCGACGCCCACGGCCCGATGCGTGCTGCAGGCGATATCGTTAAGAAACCCGTAGCCAAAGCCGCTGTCTAAATCGGGAACCAATGGTTGCCAGACCCAACTGACGCCCGCATCCTCGGTGCGCGCCACGCTAGCCTGCCCCACAGCCAATCCTGTACCATCCGCAAAGACGCACAACCCAGTCAGTCCGAGCAAGTCGCTGGCGGGCGTGCCGAGCATCGTCGACGCACTCCAGACCCCCGTTGTCGCCGCACGCCTGTAGCTCACCCCGGCTTCGCCAACGGCCAGCACGGTGCCATCGAGCAAGGTTTGCGCCGCCAATAAGGTCTCCGTGCTAGGTTGCGACTCTTGTTGCCAGCCAGCATTCAGCACGCCCACCTCGGGAAGCTCGCCGCGGTCGAGAAAAGCCCACAGCTCGGGGTACATCCAATCGTACAGATCGTGGCCGGTGTCACTTTGGCGCCGCCACACTTGGGCCGCCGTCACGCCAGCTTGCTCCAGCAAGTCCAAGAGGGTGATTTGATAGCGCATCATATAATCGCGGTGACCGGTGTTCAGGTAGTAGCGCACATCAGGGTGCGCGATCGCGTCAATGGTCCAAGCCCCACCGCCGACAAAGCCAAATCCCGAGAATGGCCCGCTGGCATCAGCCAGCGCTTCGGCGGTTTGGTTGGTACCAGACGAAAAACCCATCACGTACATGCGGCTGGCATCCAAGTGGTAGCGCAGACCCAAATCGGCGACGAGCGCATTGATGAATTCGCGATTGCGCTCCGGATCGCCGGCGTTCTGATCCCAACGATAAACATCAGAGCCCCCCTCCAAGCTAGAACGCGAGCGCGGGCGCAGCAGAATAAAGCCCTCCTGCCGCGCACTCGCCCGAGCTCCGTCCAAACCGTAAGCCTCCTCCGGCGTGGCGCCAGCCGTCCCGTGCAGATCCACCAACAACGGCCACGCCTCGTTACAGGCGTACTCGGCCGGCACGTACAGGTAATAGAACCGCGTCTCGTGGGTCATCTCAAAGCGCTGGTTCCGATATGTCCCCGCGGCTCCCGAGCACGGCACACAGGTGGCCTCCTGGCACACCGCCTGCTCCCCACAAGCCGTCAACGTCTCTGACAGACAGCCATCGGCCTGCCGCTCGCAGCGCGCCAAGCTCTTGCCATCGGCCCCACAACTGACGCCCCCCACCTGCGCACAGGTGTCCCGACACGCCGTCTCATCCGCAGCCTCCCCACAACCCACCAGTGCGATACCTGCCGCTCCGAAAAATCCAAGAACCTTCGCGATCATCATAGTGAGACCTCCACCTGTTAGGCGGCAGCGAAAAGCAAGAATGATGCCTATGATTTTTGTAATTTAATCAATGAGTTAGCTTAAAATACGTATCCATCGGTAGACATCAACAACAAGTGTTGTCAAAGCTCGGGCGACTGCGTGACGAAGCGGCTGACACGGACGGCATGGCCGTGCCCTTTGTCGATGAAGCCCCCGCATCGGGAGGATTGACGCCTTGAAGCCGGTGCAGCACTATCAGGCGCAGCAAGTCCTCCAGTCGCCGCTTGCGGCCCTGGAGTCAGCCAACGCTTGAGGAATGGAATGCGGCGCAGCTCCGCGATGCTCTTGGGTCTCCTCGCAGCAAGCCAGTTTGCAGCTGGCTGCGACGTGCTGCGCGCGGCGATGGAAGAACAGGTGGAGGCCGAGGTGCGGCAGCGCGCTGGCCAAGGGCAAATACCGCCCGAGCCCCCGGTGGTGCTGCCCGATCCGATCACCGTCAACTCCCTGCTTCCCAACCGTGGCCCAACCGGCGGCGGCACCTTTGTCGAAATCCTTGGGCTCAATTTCAGCGAGGGGTTGGAGCTCTACTTCGGCGACGCCGCGGTCAACCCAAACGACACAATGGTGTTGGGCGACAACCGCATCCAAACCCTCACCCCCCCAGGCTCGTTGGGCGTTGTCGCGGTTACTGTACGCATCCCAGGTGTTGGCCGTGGTGTGCTGGAGGGTGGCTTTGAGTACTTCGAGCCGGTCAGCCTCACCAACCTGTCGCCCGGCCGCGGCCCAGCACTTGGCGGCACTGAGCTAACCCTCACCGGCAAAGGCTTTGTCAGTGGCACCACCGTCAGTTTTGGCGACGCTGCACCGGTACAAGCCACCGTCATCGACGCCACGCGCGCTGAGGTCCGCACTCCCGAGATGAGCCCCGGGTTGTTAAATGTCACGGTGGCCAACAGCAATGGCTCGGCGACGCTGTATGAAAGCTTTGCCGCCTTTGCCCGAGTGCATCTAGAAGCCGTCGAGCCGGGCGCGGGGCCACTGATGGGCGGCACCGCGCTGACCCTCGTCGGGCGTGGCTTTGTCGAGCCCAATGTCGTCATGTTTGCTGGCGCCCCGCTGTCGACGCTGGTCAACGCAGACGAAACCGCCCTCACGGCCACGAGCCCCGCAGG
>JAKLEG010000620.1 GCA_022703175.1 Myxococcota bacterium
TCGGCTACGGCGCGGGTGATACCGGCTCGACGGAGTTGAATGGTGCTGCAGGGGCGCGGCACCCGACCTCACGGTATGACAACCAAGGCGATTGCACGGACCTAGGGGTGAAGGTGGCGGGCGGCGCGGGAGGCACTAACAGCCATGCCTCATGTAGCAACTGGGGACAGCAAGGAGGCAGCGTGAGTTGCCCGCGCTACTTCAACAATCCCGATGTCGACCCGGGCACCGTGGCGCCTGCCGTCACGGATGTGCATGCGGGTTTTCAGGCGGGCCACAAGACCTGCACGGCCACGTTGCCCGATTGCTGCCCTTACGCAAGCCTTGCGGCCAACCCGCGGGATCCGACCACGTGGCCTACTTGCACCGAGACCCCGTTTCGCTGCGACGTGCCTTTAGGCGAAACACGCGGTACCTGTGTGGCCAAGCGCACCTGTACGATCACCGATCCTCCCTGTCCGGTAGGGTTTGAGTGCCGGGGCGCGACCACTCCGTACTGCGAGTTGCCTGCGAGTTGTGTTCGAGACACCGATTGCCCGTCTGGGTTTGTCTGTCCTTCCGGTGTGTGTGTGTTGGGGCCCTATGGTGGCAATGGTCCGGGGGCTTTCGACAGCACCTTGAATGTCGCACAGTCGGGTTGCAATCAGATTACTGAATCCGGATTTCCGGTGCAAATCGACCCATTGGCAGGGGCTACCGGGGCCCCTGGCGATACCGGCCATCCGGGCGATGCGGGCGCTGGCTGTGTGGATGTTTCGGGCCAAGTGACCGGTGGCGATTGGCGCGGTGTGGCTTCTGTGCTCGGTAACGGCGGCATGGGTCAACCGGGCCAACCGGGTGGCGGCGGCGGCGGCGGTGGCGGGATCGCCTACCACGACCCGCCGGGCGGCGGTGATTGCTTGCGCTACGAAATCGGCGCTTCGGGCGGTGGCGGTGGGGCCGGCGGTTGCGGCGGCTCGGGCGGTACCACGGGGCAGCCTGGCGGTGGTGCTATTGCTCTGTTTGTGGGTTTCGACACTGCGCCTGGTGCGGCCGAGATGCCCATCGTTCGCGACAACACCATTAGTCGGGGCCTGGGGGGCCCGGGCGGTCGCGGCGGCGCCGGAGGGTTGGGCGGTTTGGGGGGTGCGGGCGGAGCGGGAACGTCGGAAGACATGGTGCTGGGCAGCAAAACCATTCCCTATGACTCCGGTGCGGGTGGTCGTGGTGGCCGCGGTGGTGCTGGCGGCGGCGGCGGCGGCGGTTGTGGCGGCTCGGCCTTTGGCGTGTTGTTGTGGAACAGCCTGGACCGCACGTTCCTCTCGGCCAATGATTACGCCACGGAGATTGCTGCCTCGGGCGGCCGTGGCGGTGCGGGTGGCTTGAGCCCAGTGGCTGGTCGCGAAGGTGGCCCCGGTGCGGTGGGCCTATCGCTTGAGCAAATCGTCTTCTGCGGGCCGGGTTCCACCTGCCCGAGTGGCATGAGCTGTGGTGGGGGGAGATGCCAGTAGCTCGGCGTTCTGGAGTACATCTACCTGGGCACGAGCCAGTCATGATGCCATCGTCAACTGACAATACCAACTCGATCTGGCTGGAGGGGCGTTGCGCCTTGGCTCCGACCAGTTAGGTTCGCCGGTTCGCGCTTAGGACTTCCTTGAATACTTGGCAGGGCTAGCGGCACCACGGTTGCTCCCGAATGCTCGCAAGCGCCGGGAATAGCAGCCCGCCCGAACCGTGTTTTCGGAAGAACCACAAAAAGCCGATTGTTCTTGGCGTTTCGGTCAATGCCAAGCCATCTTTTGCGTGTGGTGTTGGCAGGCAGTGCGGTCCGTAGTGAGAGGGACTGCGCCGGGAGGGCCGAGAGTTATGAACCCACAAACCTGCAGTCGCGCCGCCAATAAGTCGCTACACCCTATCTTTCGACGTCTTGATCCGTGCTGACCTTGAACGCGCTGCTACAAGGAGAGTTGGGTAGACACGAGTCCTTTTGAGGAGTACCGCAGCCAACACGAGAGTCGTGACGAGGATGGCAGTGAACGCACTGCGGGCGAATTCCAACGTGTTAAACCCGACCTGCTGGACGAAGTCACTTTCCGGCAGCAAGGCTTGTCTTATCCGCCAGAACTGCATGACAACGCCTGTGCTGCCAGCGAGTATCAAAACGCCTACCAAGGTTGCAGACGACCAGTGGCTGAGAGGCGTGAGCGTACGCACACGGTAGAGGGTATTGAGGGCTCGCGCGAACAAGGGTGCCGACGCGGCGGCCAACCCGAAGTGACCGGAATACACAAGAAGGTCGGTAGGGGCGGTCGTGACGAATGAGACACTCGTGTCGCGTGTCGCATAAAAAGCCAGGGGTACAGCCAGGTACCAACCACCGACAAACAACAAGAAGGCCGCACCAGACTCAATGAGAGTGTGAGTTTCGATGCGTGACGCCATCGACGTCCTACCTCACAACCTAAAATCCGCCCCCAAATACGCCGCGCGCGCTTGTGGGTTGGCGACGATTTCTTCGGGGGTGCCGGTCATGAGGATTTTACCTTCGGAGATGAGGTAGGCGCGGTCACAGGTGCCGAGCGTTTCACGAACGTTGTGGTCGGTGAGTAACACGCCGATACCGTGATCGCGCATCTCCCTGATAAATCCTCGGATCTCGGAGACGGTGATGGGGTCGACACCTGCGAACGGCTCGTCGAGGAGCATCACCTGAGGTTCAGGAATCAGCGCCCGCGCCATTTCGACCCGGCGGCGCTCACCGCCCGAAAGTTGCGAGCCCAAGGTGCGGCGTACGTGTTGCAGGTTGAAGCGATTCAGCATCGCTTCGCAGCGGCGCTTGGCCTCGGCACGATCGAACTTGCGGGTTTCGAGGATGGCGAGGAAGTTGGATTCGACGCTCAGGCCGCGGAAGACCGTGGACTCCTGCGGCAAATATCCCAACCCCCGGCGTGCCCGTTCGTACAACGGCAGGCCCGAGAGGTCATGGCTACCTAACAACACCTGACCGCGATCGGGGGGCAAAAGCCCCGCCACCATGTTGAACGAGGTGGTTTTACCTGCCCCGTTGGGCCCCAAGAGCCCAACAATCTCACCCGGATTTACAGTAAACGAGACATCGCGCACGACTTCGCGGCGGCGATACGCTTTATAAAGGTTGCGCGCTTCCAGCACCGAGGACATGGCTAACGCCCCGGGGTCGCGGGGAGCGGGCAGATCCCTGGGAGGGGTTGCAGCTCCAGCGTCGGGTCGATGGGGGGCAGGGTCTCTACTGGTTTCTCAAGCGGCGCCGACTCAAAGCGGCCGCGCGGTTTTTCCACCTTGGCTTGGTCATTTTTGACATCGACCACGATCCGGTCACCTTCCATTAGGCTCTTGCCGCGTTTCAAGCGCGGCCGGCCGGTGAGAAACAACTCTTGGGTGGCAAGCAGGAACTCGGCCCTGTCGGACCACATGATTTCGTCGCCG
>JAKLEG010000621.1 GCA_022703175.1 Myxococcota bacterium
GCACCGCCTCCAACACCTCCTGCATTGCGACACTTTCGGCCACGAGCGCTGTGCCGGCAAGCTGCTCCAACGCGCCAGCGGCCCGATTGCGGTCGCGTTCACGCAGCAGGGCCCGTTCGAGGGCGAGGCCTGCGCGATGTTGTTCGGTGCGGACGCCGAAATCACCGCAGGCGCGCAACACCGCGTGACTGAGCGCCTCGGGGGAGAGCGGGCGTTCGAGGAGGGCAAACAGTTTCCCCTCGTTGAAAGCACGCAGCATCGCCGGGGCATCATAAGCGGCGGCCCACAGGACGCGTGGTGACAGGTCCTGATGCACGGCGCTAAGGGGGTCGTGATCGTCGGGGCGGCTCTGAGACAGGGTTGTTAATGCCGCTTGTGCCGCCTGCGCATCGGCCCCGCATAACAAAACGGCCGCCACGTCGCCGCGCGCTAGAATCTCTTCGAGCGCGATGAGCGTAGGCGCTTCGTGCAACTCCACCTGTGGACTCAGCGCTTGCAGACACAAGGTGCGTTCGGCGGCGGTGGGCATGAACAGCGCAACATGGGGTCGGTAGCTTTCGAAAAATGCGACCAAGCGCTCTTGCGTAGCAGTGGGAACGTCTACGAAGCGGAGTCCGAGCGCCGTGCTGATGCGCCCCTGGTAGCTGGCCGTGGTGTCCTCGCTCCATTGCAGCAACGCCTTGACGATCAGCGGTTCTGCGAGCTCGGGGAGTGCCAACTCCAACGTGAGGATTTGGCCCTCGGGAAGGTGGGCTTCTTCGGGAGCGCGGCTGGCTACCAGTCCTACCCCCGAGAGGCTGACGTTCACCGCCCAGCAATCTACCAGCGGTGGCTCGGTGACGACGGGCAGGTAGAGTGGAATGCGTGCCTCGCGGCTCTGCCAGGCATGGGGGCGGTGTACACGCTTCATTCTTGCAACACTATACTTCAAATTCGAAGCCGGCAATCGTTGCCGATCGATCGCGAATTTACCTTTTAGATCAGGATATTGCGCTGTTTTGTTGGAATTGGCCTGCCAGGTTCGGGTTGGCGTGGGCAAACACAGTTGCCCGAGGTTTGTCGGCGCGTGGTTGTTGGTTGTTGTAGGTTCATCAATTTACATGGAGTTTGTTGCGCACATCGCATGTTGAGGAACAAGGAATGATCTCAAAAGAAACAAAGAGATAGCTCTGGTTGTTGCAGTTGTGAAGCAATCGGTGTAATCGAAGGAAACAACGAATTCCTGACAAACAGCGATAATCAGGAAAGTAACGCATGAAATCAAAAACTATTACACGCGACAGCTTGTTGACCTCCTACGAGGTTGGGGAACTCCTGCAGGTAGACCCCAGCACGGTGAACAAGTGGGTGAAAGAAGGTCGAATCACGGCGTTCAAGACGCCGGGCGGCCATCATCGGATCCGCGCCGCAGACCTCTTGGGCTTCTTAGAACAACACAAGATGCCGGTACCGCCGTCACTGACCAGTGTGGCCCATCGGCGCCTGCTCGTGGTGGACGACGATCCGCAGGAGCTACGCGCGATGGCGCGTATGTTTCGGCCTTTGGCCCATGTGGTGGAACTCAAACTCATCGACAAACCGATCGATGCGCTGGTGCAGGTGGGCGCTTTTGCGCCGCAGGTGGTGTTGTTGGACGTCGTGATGCCGGGTTTGGACGGTATCGAGGTGTGCCGGCGGCTCAAGGCCATGGACGAGACGCGTTCCATCAAGGTGCTGGTGGCGAGCGCCCATATGACCGCGGATGTGGAGGCGCAAGCCTTGGCGGCCGGTGCGGTGCAGTGTTTCGCCAAACCGGTAGCGTTGCAGGCATTGCTGGCAGTCCTCGGTGTGCCAGCACAGGCAGGTGGTGAGGCCACAGAAGCGGTGCCCTCACCTCAAGAGGTGTGAGTAACAAAGGTGCTGCTTATGCACCTAAGGGGAGTATCCAATGACGGACCTAATACAGACCTTAGACATGGATGCGATTCCTCAAATGCAGCGCCGCCGCAACCGCGACCGCGTCTCGCGGGTGGCCGACCTGCTTGCTGACGAGTTGGTCCAAGCGGGTGTTGAGGTTGTGTTTGGCGTGCCTGGGGGGGCCATCGCGCCGTTGTATGATGCTCTCTACGATCGCAAAGAAATCCATGTGGTGGTAACGCGCCACGAGAATCACGCAGTGTTTGCCGCGGCGGGTTATGCCCAAACCACCGGTAGGCTCGGTGTCGTGCTTGTCACCTCGGGGCCTGGCGTGCTGAACACCATGAACGGGCTCGGTTCGTCGCACACCGATGGTTTGCCGGTGTTGGTGCTGGCGGGCGAGGCACCGCGGCGTGGATTTGCGCGAGGTGCTGTTCAAGAGGGCAGCTCTTACGCGCTCAACCTCGTGCGCATGACCTCCAATATCACCAAGATCTCGATGGAAGTGACCGAGGCCCATGCGGCACCGGGCACCTTGCGGCGCGCGATGGCCACGGCCATGTCCGGGCGCCGTGGCGCGGCGTTCGTCAGCCTGCCGCTCGACGTACTGGGGGCTAAGATCCCGCCGCCCACGGTATCGCTCGACATGTCGACCACGTTTAGGGTTCCGAGCGAGGTGCTATTGCAACTGGAGCGCGCGCTGACCAAGCCTGGGTCCAAAGTGATTCTGGCCGGTGCTGGCTGTCGTTGGGGACGAGCGCCGCAGCTGCTTTCGACCTTGGCCGAACGTCTGCAGATACCGGTGATGACCACCCCGAAGGCGAAGGGCATCTTTTCGGAGAATCACCCGTTGAGCCTGGGCGTGTATGGAATTGGCGGCCACCCATCGACACGGGTCTATCTCGACGGTGGCATCGATGTGGTGTTGGCGCTCGGGACGAGCCTCGGCGAGGCAGAGACCGATGGTTGGAGTGAGCGCCTGAAGGCACGCCGGTCGTTCATTCACGTGGATATTGATGTGAGCCAGATCGGCCGCGTATTTCCCACCGACATCGGCGTGGTCGCTCCGGTGGAGGCCGTGCTGGAAGCGTTGGTGGAACGCAACCCACCGCAGGGGGCTAAACGTCAGTGCGGCATTGTCTACGACTTGGATCCGCAAGAGACCCGCGAAGGAACCGAGCAGCTCATTTCAGCACCGCGAGCGCTGTGGGAGTTGCAGGGTCTACTGCCCCATGATGCGATCTACACCTGTGATAGCGGCAGCAATCTCTTCTATGCCGCGCACTACTTGCGCATTGCCGAACCCGATAGCTTCGTAGCGTTGTTCGGCCTCGCCTCGATGGGATCGAGCCTTGGTCTGGCGCTGGGGGCTCAGTTGGCGCACCCGACACGTACGGTGGTCGCCGTATGTGGGGATGGCGGTTTTCATATGACCTCGGCAGAACTAACCACGGCGGCCTTGGAGCGGTTGCCTATCATCGTGGCGGTGTTGAATGACGGTCGCTTTGGCATGGTGGAAGCCGGTAATATGGCTGTTTACGGCC
>JAKLEG010000622.1 GCA_022703175.1 Myxococcota bacterium
TTGCCAGCTCAACCACGTCATGAACTTTGACTACCAGCTTCATCAGGCCGTCTCGGATTATCACTTTCTTGCTCCCTTTGCCCTGTCGGGCTCAAGGGGCCAGACACCAAAAACTTTACGCTACCCCAGAGCTCTGGGCCCAAGGAACGAACTTCTTGATTATTGAAGGAACCAGTGCCAGCGGCGAGGCGCTTTGGCGCTTGGAGTAGAACGCGAGGCCATCAACCATGACCTCAACGCTCACGCCTGCAACACCGGTGCGGTCCTCTCTTCTCTTCGTTTCGACGCAACCCGACAGCCGAACCGGCGATAAATGCGGTGTCGGCACAGAGGAGAAATCATGCTTGCCAGCTGGTACCCCAATGGTTCGAAGTCTGACGGTTTCGTCGTTCGCAAGAATCTTTACGGCGAGAGCGTGGTCTATCGCGACGTTGACCTGTCGGCGCAACAAGGTTGGGTCCGAGACGGTAGCGGTCGGGTTGGCCCAGCCGTTAACGGCGACAACAGCTCTTGGAAATCGGGCCAACCCGTGCTGATGGCGCGGCAGAATCGCGGTGGTTACGACGTACTCTCCAACGCCGAGATGCGCGAACGGGCGCTAGCGTTCCAATCGGCGCAATACCAGAACCAGGCGCGCGCCGAATACGAGGCGCAACGTGCGGCACAAGCGCGGGCCGAAACGACGAAGAACCTGATGGCAAAGGGCATGACGCGCAATGATGCGCTGAATGCGCAAGGTATCTTCACCCCCTGCGGTCGCTAAAAACTCCACAGCGGCGCGGCCTCGGCAGGTGCTCCTGCCTCGCATCGAGCCCTTGGAAGACATTCCCCCTGCTGCGCTGTTGTGGAAAAAGCTTCCCATGAATCGTCGCGCGCTGCTCGTGATCGATGTGCAAAATGAGTACTTCACCGGCAAGTTGCCCATTGTCTACCCTACTGATTCGCTCAACAACATTCTGAAGGCGATGGATGCTGCGACCGCGGCCAAGGTGGCGGTGGTGGTGGTTCAACATGAAGCCGCCAAGATGGAAAGCCCCACCTTCCGCAAGAACAGCCGCGAGTGGGAGTTGCATCCCGAGGTGGCCAAGCGACCGCGCGACGTGCGCGTGGCCAAGAACCTCCCCGGCAGCTTCACCGGCACCAACCTCGAAGCATGGCTACGCTCGCATAAGCTCGACACCGTGACCCTCTGCGGCTACATGACCCAGATGTGCTGCGACACCACCGCCCGCCAAGCGTTCCACTTGGGCTTGAACGTTGAGTTTTTGGCCGATGCCACGGGCACCCTGGCGATCGCCAATCCAGCCGGCAGCGTCACCGCCGAAGAGTTGCATCGGGCGATCCTGGTGACCCAGCAGGCGCGCTTCAGCAAGGTCATGAACACCGCAGACTGGGTGAACCAACTCGGCGCATAGCCCGTTTGTGCCCGCGCGAGATTGACAACCCCCACGGTGGGCACCATATAGCGTCGACGATGAATTCTCACGACAAGCCGGCTGTGGTGCTACTCTCCGGCGGCCTCGACTCCACCACCACGCTGGCCATCGCCAAGCACGAAGGTTTTTCTCCCTACGCCCTAAGCTTTGCGTACGGCCAAAAGCAGGATATCGAAATCGGCGCCGCCCGCCGCATCGCGAGCCTGCTGGGCGTGGCCCAACACCATGTCGTCACCATCGACTTGGCCCTCTGGGGTGGCTCGGCGCTCACCAGCAACATCCCCGTACCCAAAGACCGCTCTGAGGCCGACATGGAGCACGGGGTACCCATCACCTACGTGCCAGCGCGTAACACCATCTTCCTGTCGTATGCCCTCGCCTGGGCTGAAGTGCTAGGCGCCTTCGACATCTTCATTGGTGTCAACGCTGTGGACTACTCTGGCTACCCAGATTGCCGCCCCGAGTACGTGGCGGCCTTTGAGCGCCTGGCCAACCTCGCCACCGGTGCCGGCATCGAAAACAAAGGCCGCTTTGTCGTGCATGCGCCGCTCATGAAATGGTCAAAAGCTGAGATTATTCGCCGAGGTTTGAGCCTCGGCGTGGACTACTCAATGACGCACACCTGCTACGACCCAAAAGGTGAGCTCGCGTGCGGGCATTGTGATGCCTGTCAACTCCGCCATGCCGGCTTCGTCGCGGCTGGGGTCCCGGACCCCACGCGCTACGTCTAGGATGTGCCCATGAAACAACCAGAGTTTCGCTCCACCACCGTGCTCGTGGTGCGTCGCGGTACCCACGTGGTGATGGCCGCCGACGGCCAAGTGACCATGAACGACACCGTCATCAAGCACGGCGCGCACAAGATCCGTAGGCTGTACCAGGGCAAGGTACTAGCGGGGTTCGCCGGTGCCACCGCCGATGCTTTTACGCTGTTCGAACGTTTTGAAAGCAAACTCAAAGATTTCTCCGGGAACGTCACCCGCTCGGCCGTGGAGCTCACCAAGGATTGGCGCACCGACCGGATGCTGCGCCGCTTGGAGGCGCTGCTCTTGGTAGCCGACAGCGAGAAGACTTTTCTTCTCTCGGGTAGCGGCGACGTCATCGAGCCCGACCACAACACGATGGCCATTGGCTCGGGCGGTACCGCAGCCTACGCGGCTGCACACGCATTGCTCACGCACACCGAGATGAACGCTCGGCAGGTGGCCGAAACCTCGATGAAAATTGCCGCCGAGCTGTGCATTTACACCAACGACCATTTCCAAGTGGAAGAATTGGGGTCTGCCACATGAACGAGCCCCGCGCTTTGAATGAACCGGCTTTTACGCCGCGCGAAATCGTCAGCGAGCTCGACCGCTACATCGTTGGCCAAACCCAGGCCAAGCGTGCCGTGGCCATTGCGCTGAGGAATCGCTGGCGCCGCCGCCGTGTGGCCCCGGAACTGCGCGATGAGATTGCGCCTAAGAACATTATCCTGATTGGCCCCACGGGCGTCGGCAAAACCGAAATCGCGCGCCGCTTGGCCAAGCTCGCGCAGGCGCCTTTTGTCAAAGTGGAAGCCACCAAGTTCACCGAGGTGGGCTACGTGGGCCGCGACGTGGACGCGATGATTCGCGACCTCGTGGAAGCCGCAGTGCACATGGTGCGCGACGAAGAGAAGACCCGCGTGATGGTAGAAGCCCGTCGCCTAGCCGAAGAGCGCGTGCTCGACCAGCTCCTGCCCAAACCTGCCTACGAACAGAACGCTCCTGTCGGTACTCCCGATAGCAGTCGCGAACACCTGCGGGGCATGCTGCGCGCAGGCGACATGCACGACCGCGAGCTGGAAATCGACGCCGAAGAAAAGCGCTTCCCGACCATGCAGATCTTCTCCAACGCCGGCCTGGAGGAGATGGGCGTTAACCTCCAAGACATGATGGGTCAAATGATGGGGCCCAAAAAAACCCGTCGCCGCCGCGTGAAGATTCCTGAGGCCCTGGAGCTA
>JAKLEG010000623.1 GCA_022703175.1 Myxococcota bacterium
ACACCACCGGCAAGGCCCTGGTGCTAGACCGCATGGTGCTGCAACGTTTCAAGTCCGATGGCAGCCTTGAATCGACGCACACGGTCACCGGCGTCGGCAAACTCGCGTCCAAGCACTACTTTGTGATGGGCGATGGCCAACCGGGCGCCGCTCCCATCGACTACTCGTATTCGCCCGAGGACGACAATTTGGGAGAATTCACGGCGGGCGTGGGCGGTTTGGCATTGTTGTGCCAGGGCCGCGAAATTGACCGGATCATGTACGGCACCGATGGCGGCCTAGCTAAGCCTACCGAGGGCCGCAGCCTGAGTTTTGACGGAGGCGTGGCCCCTGATGGTTTTTTGAACGACCGCGTGGATTGGTGGTGCTCAGCGGGCGATTACTTCGACGGCTTCAACATTGGCACACCGGGCGCGGCCAACGTGTTGTGCGGTTTTGCCACCTGTGACGATGCGGGGGTGGCCCGCGACGTGGTGGCGCCGGGCGTGGGTGACCTGTTCGTCTCTGAGGTGATGGCCAATCCCTCGGGCACCGACGATGGCAAGGAATGGCTGGAGGTCTACGTGGCCTCCGACAGCGCTCTGGATCTGAATGGTTTGAGCATCACCACCAGCAGTGCATCTGGAACGTCTCCCAAAACCGCGCAGGTGAGCGCTGCCGAATGCGTGCGCGTGGAGCCGCACACTTACGTGGTCATTGCGGCGGCCAGCGACCCGGCGGTGAATGGGCATGTGGCGGCCGACGCGGTCGCGCCGGGCCTGGAGTTTAGTGCCTCCGGTGCCAAGATCGTGTTGGCGCATGGGCGCGCCACGATTGACGAGGCGCTCATTGGCGACGCGACCGATGGCAAATCGGCGTCACTCGATCCGCTCAAGTTTGACGGTACCCAAAACGATGCCGCCGAGGCGTTTTGCACCGCGAGCACCACGGGGATGTTCGACGGCGCAGGCACACCAGGGGCCACCAACGACCTGTGCGGGGATGGGTGCTACGACGTAGGAGTGCCACGCGCCACCGTCCCCCCCAACGCAGGCGGCCTCGTGGTCACCGAGGTCTACCCGGACCCCACCGGCACCGACAACGCTCGCGAGTGGGTGGAGTTGTACGTGGCGCAAGGGCCGGTGGATCTCAATGGCGTAAAGCTCATAAGCACCGCCAGCAGCGCCACCACCAAGACCATCACCAGTGGCACCTGTTTGCGCGTTGAGCAGGGCACCTTCGTTGTTGTGGGCGGCGAGAACGTGAGCCTCGACCAAGTCACCGCGTCGGCGATCATCTCCGGGTTTTCGTTGCCTAACTCTTCGACGGTGACCCAGGCCTCGATCGACGTGAAGGTAGGCGAGTTGCTGGTCGACTCGATGATTTATCCATTGCCGGCCATTCAAGGGAAGAGCTACGCGCTCACCACCGCGGTGCTGGATGCCACCGGTAACAACAACGCCACCAACTGGTGTTGGTCGAGCGTGGTGCATGCGCCATTTACCGGCACCGGCTCGCCGGGCGTGGCCAACGACACGTGTCCGTAGTGAGGCGGCCCATGACCCGTGACCTGTTGCTCTTGTGCGGGCTGTGGCTGTGCGCGTGTGGCAAAGACGCTAGCTCCGAGCCGAGCGAGCCTGTCTCGCCGTGCGGCGCCCACAGCGGTGTTGTGCAACGGGTGTTAGATGGCGACACGATTGAATTGAGTGACGCCACCAAGATTCGCTATCTCCAGGTAAATACTCCAGAAATCTCGCATGCTGCCGACGAGGTCGCAGAGTGCTTTGGCGACGACGCCAAGGCGTTTAACGAGAGCTTGGTGGCGGGGCAAACGGTGACCTTGGAGTACGATGTCGGCTGCACCGACCGCTATGGGCGCACGCTGGCTTTTGTCAGCGTGGATGGCCGCATGGTGAACAAGTTGCTCGTGGAGCGCGGCTACGGACGTGTGCTGATTATCGAACCTAATCTCAAATATGCCGACGAGTTTAGAGCACTCGAGGCCGAAGCCCAGGCTCAAAGTGCGGGCCTGTGGGGTGCGTGCGAATGACTCATAGAATGATGGTGCGCGGCGTGGGGGTTGCGTTGGTGTGGGCCGTCGGTTTTGCGCCTGCGGCAGCGTGGGCCCGTGAGTATGAGGTCGAGATCAACGTCTCCACGCGCGAGGATTTGTACGAGCTGTCGCGTAGCGGTGACCTGGAAGAGGCAACTGTCGAGACGTTGGCCGCGTTGCTAGAGCGGCCAATGAACATCAATCGCGCCGACCGCAACCTAATGTACGACCTGCCCGGCGTGACCTTTGCGTTGGCTGATGCCATCGTGGCCTATCGCAGCGAGAAGGGGGCGTACGTTTCGCTGGACGACCTAAAGAACGTGTCCGGCATGACCCCCGAGGTGTTGGCCTCCATGGCGCCATTTATCACCGTGGGGGCGGTGGGGGAGGCGCCGGTGGATGCCGTGGAGGGCTTCGATGGCCGCTACGAACTTGGCAGCATGTTGCTGCGTGGTTTTGGCAAGGATGCGAGCAAGGTCACCTCGGCGTCAGAGCGGGCAGATGCGGGGCCACAGAGTTGGATGGTGATCAGTGGCAACGGGCGTACTTATTTTGGCGGCGGCCTTGTTGCGACCTATCGGCGGCGCACGGAGGTCTTTTGGAGCTACTCTCGGGGGGCGCTCGTAACAAACGGCCCGGCCGATGTACCAACCCTCGATTCTGTGTACGTGTACAGTGGCTATGGCATCGTTAGCGTCATTCTTGGCACCTACACGGTAGGTTTTGGCCACGGACTGGTTTTTAACTCTACCTCGTCGACGTTGCCTTCGGGATGGGAAGAGAAGGCTGACGTTCTTGAAGAAAAAGATCGGGCTCGCATCAAGGTCCCGCTTGGCCAGTTTGGCGTCGCAGTTTCGGCCAAGGGTTTGAGGCTCGGTACCACGTGGTTGGATCTGACCGCTTTTGGTTCCAGTTCCACGGATGATTTGTACCAATACAAGGGATTGAACTACTCGGGCGATGGCTGGAGCGGCTCCGGGCGGTGCGTCACCAATGGCGAGTGCCCTGCTGGCTATTCTTGCTCCGAGGCCGGTCGGTGTACGTCCACGAAACTCTATGATTCCCATGACTCTTCGCGCAGCTACGTCTATGAGACCCTTCAGGACGCCTACATTGAGCGCTTGGGTGGCGCGAATGCCACGTTGAATATCAACGCCTCCACCCGGGTAGGTGTCACGGCATACACGGCGACGACCGAGTTTTTGGCGGCCCAAGAAGGTGACGCCAACTTTAGCGATAGCGCCCGGATGCCGCCGGAACACAATTTTGGGGCCTATGGTTTGTTTGCTGGTGGTTCGATCGGGCCGGTGGAGCTGCACGGGGAGGTCGCGCGCACTCAAGCAGGCGGCAACGCCGCCTTGGCCCAGGCCGTAATC
>JAKLEG010000624.1 GCA_022703175.1 Myxococcota bacterium
TGCGACGGATCGTTTCATCGGCGTACTTGACGCCCTTCGCCTTGTAAGGCTCGGGCTTCTTGAACGCGCGAATCTGCGCAGCCGCTTGGCCTACCGCCTGACGGTCGATGCCGGTAATTGTGATCTTGGTTTGCTTCTCGATCTTGGCCTTCACGCCCTTGGGCAGCGTGAACTCGATCGGGTGCGAGTAGCCCAAGGCGAACACCAACGTTTCGCCCTTTTGCTCACACTTGTAGCCGACGCCGTTGATCTCCAGCTTCTTCTCATAGCCCTTGGTCACGCCGCGCACCATGTTGGCGAGCAGGGCGCGAACCAGGCCTTGATAGCCGCGGTTCTGACGGTTGAGCTTCGGGGCGCTCACGTGGATGATGTTCTTTTCGATCGCCACCGGCACTTCGGCCGGAAAGATGGCGTTCAACTCACCCAACGGGCCTGTCACCTTCACGGAATTGCCGTGAATGTCGACCTTGACCTTGTCGGGAATCGCAACCGGTTTGCGTCCAATGCGCGACATGGTGTTCGCTCCTTTACCAGATGGCGCACAATGCCTCACCACCCACATTTTGCTTGCGGGCGTCGCGATCGGTCATGATACCGCGCGACGTGGTGAGGATGATGGTGCCAAGGCCGTTACGGACCCGGGGAATATCCGTGCCGCGCATATAGGTGCGCGACCCGGGCTTCGAGATGCGCTTGATGCCCAGGATCACCGGTTGGTGACCGCTGTCATACTTCAGCGTGATCTCGAGTTTCCCTTGATGCAGATCCTTCACCACCTTGAAATCGGCGATGAAGCCTTCCTGCTTCAGGACCTCGGCCACATTGGCCTTCAGTTTTGAGTTCGGCATTTCAACGCGCTCGAGCCGGGCCCGACAGCCATTGCGAATGCGTGTGAACATGTCAGCTACGGGATCGCTGTACATGAATTGCTCCTTCTACCAGCTGGCCTTGGTAACGCCAGGGATCTCTCCCTTGAGCGCGCGATTGCGGAAACAAATACGGCACATCCGGAACTTGCGAATGAACGCCCGGGGCCGACCGCAGATCGGGCACCGGTTGTAAGCCCGAGTCTTGAACTTGGGCTTCCGGGTGGCTTGAATCATCTTCGAGGTCTTTGCCATTGTTCTTTCCCTCGGGTGCCTAGTTCCTGAACGGCATGCCCAGGTGCTTGAGCAACGCCTTGCCTTCAGCGTCGTTCTTCGCCGTCGTGGTGATCGTTACATTCAGACCCTTCACCTTTTCAACCTTGTCATAGTTGATTTCGGGGAAGATGGTCTGCTCGCGAATACCCAGCGAATAATTTCCACGACCGTCAAACGCCTTGCCCGAAACACCCTTGAAGTCGCGCACGCGCGGCAGAGCAAAGGTCACAAGACGGTCCAAAAACTCCCACATCCGCTCGCGCCGCAAAGTTACGCGGCAGCCAATCGCCAAGCCAGCACGCAGCTTGAAATTAGCGATCGACTTCTTCGAGCGCGTGATCACGGCCTTTTGGCCCGCAATCTGGGTGAGCTCTTCGACAGCCGTCTTGATGATGTTCGGGTTCGACACCGCTTCGCCAAGGCCCATATTCAGGCTGACCTTGGTGATCCGCGGAACCTGCATCACGCTCTCGTAGTTGAATTCTTTCATCAACGCCGGAGCAATTTCCTTCATGTACACGGTGTACATGCGCGGAATCATCTTCGGGCCCGCGGGCTTCTTCTCCTTCTTGGGAGCGTCGCCACCCTCGCCCTTCGGCTTCTTGTCGCCGCCTTGGCCCTTGGCTTTCTTCTCGCCGCCTTCGGGCTTAGCCTTCTTTTCGTGCTTCTCGTGCTTTTCAGCCTCGGCACCTTCGGCCTTGGCCTTTTTCTCTTGATGCTCTGCCATGGCTTACGCTCCCGCGCCTCTTACGCGTTGACGTCGGTGATAGTTTCTTTGCTCCGACGCGCAATCCGGACCTTACGGCCGTCTTCGAGCGTCTTGCGCCCCACGCGCGTAGGCTTGCCGCCACTCGGATCGATGGCCGACACGTTCGAGATATGAATCGTGCCGAACTTCTCGATGATGCCACCTTGCGGAACCTTCGGGTCGCGACCCGGCTTCAGGTGCCGTTTAACAGTGGCAATCCCTTCAATGCGCACGCGATCCTTCGACGTAAGGATCTCGAGCACCTTGCCTTTTTGGCCTTTATACTTGCCAGCGATGACCATCACTTGGTCACCTTTACGAACATGCCGTGCCATTAGAGTACCTCCGGCGCCAGCGAAACAATCTTCATAAACTTCTTGTTGCGCAGCTCGCGTGCCACCGGTCCAAAGATACGGGTACCGATCGGCTCGTTGGTCGCCGAAATCAACACCGCGGAGTTGTTGTCGAAGCGGATGTAGCTGCCATCCTGCCGCGACACTTCCTTCGCCGTGCGCACGATGACCGCGCGCGACACGTCACCCTTTTTCACCTTGGCGTTCGGCAGCGCTTCGCGAATCGACACGACAATAACGTCGCCGATGGTCGCATAACGCCGGCGCGAACCGCCCAACACCTTCACGCACATCACCTTGCGGGCGCCAGAGTTATCAGCGACGTCCAGCACGGTTTGCATTTGAATCATGACACGCTCCTTGTGCTGCGCCGCGCGCTACACGCCGCTCGCCTTTTGGGTGATCTCTTTCACGCGCCACCGCTTCGTCTTCGAAAGCGGCCGCGTTTGCTCGATCACAACCTGATCACCGGCCTTCGCCTGGTTCTCCGGATTGTGCGCGGCGTAGCGAACGCGCTTGCGGGTGAACTTGGTGTATTTTGCGTGCATGACGCGACGGATAACTTCGACCACGACGGTCTTATCCATCTTGTCTTTAACGACGACGCCCTGCCGTAGCCGTGGCGTCTTTTTTTGCTCGGTCACCGCTTCCATGACGTTGACTCCTGTCCTTTACGCTTGCGCCTTCGGCTGCCGCTCATTGAGCACGGTCAACAACCGGGCAATGTCTCGCTTCATGAGCTTCAGCTGATGGGTATCCCGAAGCTGCTTCAACTCATGTTTGAAGAGGGCCTTTGACAGCTCTTCGCTCTTGCTGTCAATGAGGCTCTTCAGCTCGGCCTCGGGACGCTTTCGGAGCTCCGCGGCAACGAGGGTATCTTCTTTCTTGCTCGCCATGGCTCCCTCTCCTAGTCGATGCGCTTCACAGCGCGGGTTTCGAGCGGCAACTTGTTCGCCGCCAAACGCAGCGCCTCTTTCGCCATCTCGTCGCTGACGCCTTGCATCTCGTACAAGATGCGGCCCGGCTTGACGACACACACCCAACCTTCGGGCGTGCCCTTACCGTGACCCATGCGGGTTTCAGCAGGCTTCTTGGTCATAGGTTTGTCCGGGAAAATCCGGATCCAAATACGACCGGTGCGCTTGA
>JAKLEG010000625.1 GCA_022703175.1 Myxococcota bacterium
CAGGCTCAACCTGCACGTCGATGGCCACCGTCTCGGTCACCGCCGCCGGTTCGACCGGCACGACCCCGCACCAGCAGTGTGCCAAGAGCATGTAGAGAGCGTGTTCCATGCGTGCCGTTTAAGACCACCCCGGGATTGTCGTGGCAACCCCTACCTGCCGACTTTGTGTGGTCGCCCCCCACAAAGTACCACCCGGGCGAGGTGCGTCAGTTGGGCACCGCGCCGGACATCTATGGCCAAAGCCCAAAGAGCTGTTCGCGGAGGTATGATGATGTTGGATGGTGCCTTGAACGGATGCGACTCCGCGATGACGCCGCCTGACACGCGGCCGCTGCAACAAGCCCTGCGCACCGTACTTGGCCCTGATCGCGTGTGCGCCGACCCAACGGCGTTGGCGCGGCTTGCGCGCACCACGGCCATCGAAGGAACCACGCCTGGGCTGATCGTCTACCCGCGGACCTGCCACGACGTCGCAGCGGTGATGAAGCTTGCTCGCGACCATAGGTGCGGGGTGCATCCGGTCAGCTGCGGCCGCAATTGGGGCTACGGCGATGCCTGCGGGACTCGCGATGGCCAAATCATTCTCGACATGTCGCGCATGAATGCCATCGTCGAAGTGGATGCCGAGTTGGGTTATGCCGTCGTGGAACCGGGGGTCACCCAAGGCCAATTGGCCGACTATCTTAAGAGCAACAACCTGCCCTTCACCGCCGATGCCAGCGGCGCCGGCCGGGACGCCAGTATCGTCGGCAACGTCGCCGAACGAGGCTTTGGTCATTCGCAAAACGGCGACCGCTTTGCCAACGTGGCCAACCTGGAAGTCGTGCTGCCCAACGGCCGCATTTTGAACACCGGCCTCGGCCACTTCCCGGGAGCACGGGCCGCACATTGCTACAAGTGGGGCCTTGGACCATCGTTGGACGGGTTGTTCACCCAATCCAACCTGGGCGTCATCACCCGCCTGACCTTCTGGCTGGTACCCAAGACTGAACAGTTCGCGGCCTTCTTCTTTCTTGCCGACAGAGAAGAGAATATCGGCGACATCATCGAAGCGCTTCGCCCGTTGCGCATGCGCGGCACGCTGCGCACCGCCATTCATATCTTCAATGATCTGCGTCTGATCACCGGTGCCCAGCTGGCCCCGGCGCGCGTTGACCCCGAAAGCGCGGCGCTCAGCCCCGCCGAGATCACTGCCCTTCGGCGCCAGCATGGGATCGGTGCATGGGCTGGCTCCGGAGCGCTGTATGGTTCCCCCGCCGAGATCCGTGCCGCAGCGCAGGCGGTCAAACGCGCCTTGCGTCGCGTTCGCGGCGTCTCGACGGTGGTGGTCATCAACCGCACACAGCTCGAATTCATTGAAGCCTTCGTCAAGCCGCTCAAGAAACTCCACTGGTGCGCCTCGCTGGTCGCACGCGTTGAAAAACTGCGTTTGGGATTCGACTTGTTGTCCGGCATTCCTAGCAACGACTCGCTGACCGGTGGTATGTGGCGCGCCCCGGGCACCATCGAACGCCCGCCAACACCGGGCGACGACCCCTTGGACTATCGGGCCGGCTTTTTGTGGGTTTCGCCGCTCATTCCCATGCGCAAACATGACGTCGACACATTCTTGGCATTGGTGAAACCGATATTTGCCCGTTACCGGTTCGACTTCCAAATCACGTTGTCGCTCGTAACTGCGCGCGCGTTGTGCGGCGTGTCGACGATTTCGTTCGATCGAGACAATGCGGCTGAGACGGCCCGTGCCCACGAATGCTACCAAGTGTTGTTGACCACGCTGTTTGCTCAGGGATTTATTCCTTATCGGATGTCCAACCTGTCGATGGCAGCCATCCCAGCTGGCACAGACAGCTTTTTCGACCTGGTGCACGAGTTGAAACAGCACCTGGATCCTACCAATACGCTCTCGCCGGGCCACTATGACCCGCTGTCGTCGGCCGCGCTCTAAAGCCGTTTCAGGTTGTTCTCGTCCGCCGTGACACGGCATTCCTGCCCGGATGGAGTCTGGCACTGCGGCGCCTAGCACCTGCCGATGAGCGACGGCAAACGACGTCGTAGAGACTACGCCCATCGAGTGATGAAGATGGACACAAGGCTTGCAATGACAAGGCTATGAACGGTTGGCCAACGTGCGGGCAACGAACGATGCGGTTCGTACAGCGTCGATCACAGCGTATGATCCGGTTGCAACAAGTACCACCACCGACACAATAGATATCAAGAGTGCTGACATTGCGCAGCTCCTGTTCAAGTGAGTTGAGGTTCGTCCTTGTATGTCCGCAACCGGTACCACTCGACGCTGGCGACACCCTGCGGCCGTGTAGCGATGCTATCTTCCTGAAAACGCACAAAAAAAGCCGCACTGAGGGGTTTGATCACCCACTCAGTGCGGCCTGATTCAGCAAAAACGAAGAACGCGGACGAACTACATCGCCTTGGCGCCGTTGGTCTCAACGGCCTTAGCGTAGTATTCCTTCTTGTTCATACCGCTCTTCTTGGCCTTCTCAAGCTCTTCGTCGATCACGGCCGTGAACGCTTGCAGCGGCTGTGCGCCCGACAGGAAACGACCATTGATGAAAAACGCCGGGGTGCCGCGGGCACCAAACGAGGCAGCGACCTTCTGGTCGTTGTCGATGCGCTCGTCCATCTTCGGGCTTTGGTAGCAGCTCTTCCAGGCGCCCATGTTCGCACCCACTTTTTGGGCATATTGCTCAAGGTTAGCGTCCTCGAGCGCCTTCTGGTTCGCGAACAGCTCGTCGTGCATCTCCCAGAACTTGCCTTGTTCACGCGCGCACTCGGCGGCCTTGGCGGCTGGCTTCGCGCGGTTGTGGAAAGGAAGCGGGTTGTGCTTGAAGACCACGCGCACGTCGTTGCCGTACTTGGCGGTGACGTCCTTGATGGTGGGCACCACGCGGCTGCAGAACGGGCACTGGAAGTCGGACACTTCCACAATAGTCACCCACGCATCGCCAGAGCCCTTGGCCGCCGAGTCGCCCACCGGAATACCATACACCTTAGCCGGATCGGGACCTTGCGGACGTTGGGCTTGTTGGGCCGCACCTGGGCGCGCGCCTTGCTCAAGCTTGGCCAGAATCTTCTTTTGGCCTTCCTTAATTTCTTCGATGTCCCCGCGCGTCACGCACGCAACGGCGAACAACGCAACTGCCACCACTGCCATCTTCTTCAACATCTTCGGCTCCTTTCGCCTGCGTTCCGGTCAACCATTCACGCAGCGCGCCTATTCCCAACACGGTTGGGACATCCACCCGCCGACCACCGCGATCGACGGTTCGCGACATGCCCGAGGTCACCACCATGGTGCCGGCCCGGGGCAGGCATTCCTATGCGAGGTTGCCCCCTGAGGTAAAGAGGGA
>JAKLEG010000626.1 GCA_022703175.1 Myxococcota bacterium
TGGGTCATCGGTCGGCTCATGCGTACTTGTTCGAGTTCAAACGCGATGGCGCTGGCCTCGATGACGCCAACCCAAATGGGCAAAACGCGGGCGCCACCAACTTCCCGCAGCACGACAATCGGTGCGTTGTTCACCGGATCGATCGTGAGTCCGGTGACCTGCATCTCGACCAACATGCTGTGACTGTGGCCCCGCCGTCCTAACGAGTCAAGGCGTGCCCCGCTGCATCACGAGCAGGCTCTCGACGTGCGGGGTTTCGGGAAACATATCAAAGAGTTCCAAGGATTTGATCGCATAACCCCCGGCCGCAAGAATGCGCGCATCCCGGGCCAAGGTGGCCGGATCACACGAAACGTAAGCGACCTGTTCGGGGCCGTTCGTTGCCATCGCTTCGGCCAGAGCCCTAGCACCGGTGCGCGGTGGGTCCAACAACACTCGGTCGGCTTCGGCCAGAAGTCCCAACGCGTCGTGGTCGGCGCGCTCTAGCAGCATCGCCGAAACCCCGGCGGCTTTCAGGTTGCGTCTCCCCAAAATGGCGGAGCGTCGGCTCTGTTCAACGGCGGTCACGGTGGCGCCACTGAGCGACAGCGGAATGGTGAAGTTCCCAAGACCCGCATGAAACTCCAAAATACGCATGCCCGCGGCAGGATTGAGAGCGCGCATCGCAGCGGCCACCAACGCATCATTCACTTGCGGAAAGGCCTGGGTGAAAAGATCGGGCTCAAACCACAGCGTGTAGTCGTCGGCGCGGCCGTGATCATATCGAAGCGTCAAATTGCCGTGCCGCCACGATTGGCTGTGGCCCACCACGGCGACCCCTGACAAACCAGCGGCATCAATCCAGTTAAGAGAGTGTCGCAACAACTCGACGTCACCATTGACGTTTAACACTGCGGCAGTACGAGCATCTTTGAGCGAGTGGGCAAGCTCGACGCTCACCAGGTGCACCTCGCGCGGCACCGTGGCCAGCGCGGTTGCGAGCGTGTTCGCGGTGGCCTCCAACTCCCGCCACAACACGGGACAACCGGCGAGTGGCACCAACGTGTGGCTTTTAGCGGCGTAATAGCCCAGCTCAAAGCGGTGTCCCAGGTGATAGGCATGCAGCCGGACCCTGTGTCGGTAACGCCAACCGTCGCCAACTTGCACCAGCGTGGGGTTGAGCGTCGCGACATCAAAACCGCCGATCCGACGCAGCGCATCCAGAACGCGGCGGCGCTTCAGGTCAGCCTGGCCCGCGTTCGACACGACTTTGAGAGCACAACCGCCGCAAGCGTCCACCGTGCACCGCGATCGAACCCGAAGCGCCGAGGGGTCAAGAACTTCAACAAGATCGGCGTACTGCACGCGCTGGCGGCGTTCACCTAAACGCACCCGCACGCGGTCGCCGGGAACGGTGTTGGCAACAAAAAGCACACGGCCATCCGCAAGGCGACCAATGCCTTCGCCTGCGGCACTCATGCCGTCAATGACCAACTCGTCCATCGCTTTAGACCTCGACAGCGCTGCGCACCCGATGCTGCGAGCCCTGTAGCAAGGCCGCCGCGGAGCCGTCGCGGACAGCAATCTCCCAATAGCCGTCGGAGCCCACCAATGCGACGAGTTCGCCCGACGCAGCCTCTCCGTAGGTGCGCACTTGGCGCACTGGCCGTTTTGCGACCCATACCTGGGCCTGCGGCACAATGGCTCGGGCTGGGAGGTTCGTCAGCAAATTGCCGAAGCTGTCGGCGACCAGCGTTTCGCCGTCAGCGGTACCGGTAGTCAACATAGGCTGCGGCAGCGTGGATGGTTGCCAGTGCTCAAGAGGCGAACCCACCTCGGTTAGCGGCAAGCCTGCGGCCAACTCGGCGGCCACTGGCGCAAACAGATCCCGACCGTGGAACGTGGCTGACACCGGCTCACGGAAAAACGCCGGCCTATCCAAACAGACCGCGCGCGCGTGCGCCTCACCCAACGCCAACGCCAACACGCCATTGTCGGGCCCGACAAACGTCAACCCGCGTGCTTGCACCGCAATCGGCTGGCGCGCAGTCCCGACACCGGGGTCGATCACCACCACATGCGTGGTGCCCACCGGAAATTGAAAGGCCGCACCTCGCAACACGACCTCAGCGTCCCGAATGGAACGCGGGGGAATGGCGTGCGTGACATCCACCAACACAGCCTCTGGCAGCGCATTCAACAACACGGCCTTCATTTGGGCCACGTACGGCGAACTCGCGCCGAAGTCAGTCGTGAGCGCGATCAGGCGGGACATCGATGCTAGGCGAAGATGTATTGCAGTTTGAGGGCTTGCGCGATGTCGCCGGCAACTTTGAGTTTGCCGGTCATAAAAGCCATCTGCGCATTGAGCTGGCCGTTCATGATGGCCAGAAAATCGGGCGCTGCCACCGTGATGATGCAATCACCCTGAGTGCCGCCTGCGGTTACCTTACCGCCCGGCTGGGTCAAGTCGACGGTCCAGCTACCTCCCCCCTGCCCTTCGATGACGAAGCGGTAGACGGCATTGATCTTCTCAATGATTTGAGGCCGCTCTGCTATTTTTTTCGGCAAACGCTCGCCAAAGAATTCCTGCGCCGAGGCCACTGCCATCTTACAATCTCCATTCCAAAACAACGGCCAGCACATAGCATCGCCGTTCACCGCAGAGCAACGAGATAGCTCAACCGCCCCGCTTCCGGACCACCGTCAGAATCGCGGCAACCACCTCGTCGATGGACAACTGCGTGCAATCGAGACGCACCGCATCGGCAGCCGGTTTGAGCGGCGCCACCGCCCGATTTTGGTCTTGGGCATCCCGTTGACGCTGCTCGGCCAAAACCTGCTCGAAGGCAAGCGGCTGACCTTTGGCCAACAACTCACGGTGCCGGCGCCGAGCCCGCTCTTCGTCGGAGGCATCCAAGTAGATCTTGACCGGCGCCTCCGGGAACACCACGGTGCCGATATCACGGCCTTCCAGCACCGCCCCACGGCCCCCCGCAAGCCGGCGCTGCAGAGCCAGAAGGCCATCGCGCACAATGGGGCGCGCGGAAACACTCGACGCCCCTAAGGAGATGCGCGGTGTCCGAATCGCCTCCGTGACATCACGGCCCGCAAGCCAGACGTGGTTCTTGCCGTTATCAAAGCGAAAGTTGATATCGAGGCCGAGCACCAAAGGTCCCAAGGCGGCGTCATCGTCCCAGGCAATGCCACGCTCATCGGCCAATAGGGCGACCGCCCGGTAGATAGCTCCCGTATCAACCAGCGTGTACTGCAGCGACTCGGCCACACGCTTAGCCACGGTGCTTTTGCCGGCTCCAGCGGGGCCATCAATCGCGACGGTGATGCCTTGCGAGGTCATGTTCGTACCTGCTCCGTCTCCCACCCTTTACAAA
>JAKLEG010000627.1 GCA_022703175.1 Myxococcota bacterium
AGTGGCAGCGTAGGGCAGGAGCTTACCCAAATTGATGCCGAAGAGATGGTTGCCCTCCACCGCGAAGTGGCCGGTGATAGAGCCCAGGCCGATTTGCAGAAGGAACAGCAGCAACGCCACGATGAAGAAGGGCAAGGTGGCGCGTTGGCTCGGGGTCGGGGTGGGATCCAATAGCGGCTTGATCTCGGCGTGCTCGTCGTCGTCGTTGCGTAGCTTCACGTAGACGTACAGTGCTACGGCGATGCCCAAGATGAGCAAGATGACGCTAACAATGGACCAAATGAGGGCGCTGGGCAGCGGCTGATTACCGGCCAATGGATCGTAGGGCCAGTTAGCGGTGTAGGTGTGTGCCTCGCCAGGCCGATTGGTGACCGCGGCCCAGGCTGTCCAGACGAAGAACGCGGTAACCTTGCGACCCGACTCGGCGGAGTCCACGACTCCTTCAGGAATCGACATCGCGTCGTTGCCATTTTGGAACAGCGTTGTGTAGTAGTGCGTAAGTATCGGTAGCGCGGCCTCTTGGCTTGGCGACAGTTGCAGCGTCGCCGAGCCACTGTCATAGCGGTTCTGCTTGAATTCTTGAGCCACCAACGCGGCCACGCGGGCTTTCTCGCCAGCCTCCAGCGCCTCCAAATTGGCTTGTTCGAACACCTGCGCGGCGTCGAGCGATAAACCTGTTTTCAGAGCCGCGGCCACCAGCGCCATCCGGTGCAGGGCATCGGCCGACCAATCGGGAGCCAGGTAGGCGCCGTGTCCCCAGATGCTGCCCATGTGTTGGCCGCCCCGTGCCAGGTAGTACTTTTGTCCGGCCATGATGTCGTCGCCGGTAAACAAGAGTTGGCCTTGGGTACCTACCACCTTGTCGGGAACCGGAGGCTTGTAACGGTTGATCTGTACGCCGCCGAAAATCAGCACGGTGAACGCGGCGATCACCACAAATAGGAGAACAGCTTTGGCTTTCTGGCTCGACATCTCGGGACCTTTCTTGGGTCAGCAAAGCACACGTTGGCTTGGCTATTACCGGAACTATCAAGCGCCGCTGTGCACCTGTCATGCCAACTACAGTCTTCAGGAATTTCAGGTACTTGCCGAAATCCTCTGGCATGCCCATGTTCCATTTTAGAACATCATGGAACAGTAATGAGAAATCCTGAACGACATGTGCGCGCTGGCGAGTGCCACTGCGAGGTGTGCGGACTGTCGCGGTTGGTCACGACGATAGGTTGTTCGCTGCAGGTGGTGGCCGAAAGCCCGGTGATGCAGGAGCTCTTGAAACGCACCGCAATGTTTGCCGATGCCGACGCGCCGGTGGTTATCTTTGGTGAGAGCGGTTCGGGCAAAGAGGTGGTGGCGCGGGCGCTGCATGCCAACAGTCCGCGACGGCAGCAGCCGTTTATCGCCATCAACGTTGCCGCGCTGCCTGGGGACCTGCTGGAGTCTGAGCTGTTTGGCCATGCGCGCGGGGCGTTCACCGGTGCCATGGAGGAGAAACGCGGCCTGATGGAGGCGGCGCACCACGGTACGTTGTTTTTAGATGAAATTGCCGAGATGCCGCTGACGTTGCAGGCCAAGCTGCTACGTGCGTTGCAAGATGGCGAGATCCGCCGGGTCGGGGCCACGCAAGCTTTTGCGGTGGACGTGCGCTTTGTCTGTGCCACCCATCGCGATCTGGGCGACTACGTCAGACGCGGCCTGTTTCGCGAGGATTTGTTCTATCGCTTGAAAGTACTGACGCTGATGGTGCCGCCGCTCCGGGAACGCTGCGCGGATATTGCGCCGCTGTCGCGGACGTTTTTAGCCGCTGAAAAGGGCGAGAGCCGAACCTTGTCAGAGGCAGCGTTGACCCTGCTGCGCGCGTATCACTGGCCCGGGAACGTGCGCGAGCTGGCCAACGCCATCAAATATGGTGCCGCGTTGGCGCGTGAGGGCGAGATTCGCCCTGAGCATTTGCCGGAGGAGCTGCGCGTGCAGCAGCCAAACGGGGCCGTGTCAACAACTGTGGGGGCGGGGCTCAAGACGTTGGCGCAAGCGGAACATGCTTACGTTCTGCACGTGCTGGAACAATGTGGCGGCTCACAATTGGAGGCCGCGCGAGTGTTGGGAATTGGTCGCAACACCTTGTGGCGCAAGCTTAAGAGCAATCCCGAGCGCTGATGCCCGAGGGCTGCGCCCCCGGTTTGGTGAATCTCCAAGAAGGGCTATGCTAGGCAGCACGCCGTACGGGAGGGCCAAGCTTGATGTCGACCGGTGATCCTCAGCTGCGTCCACGCTCGCGTCCAAGCCTCGACACGGTTTTGGCCGTTGTGGCGATGCTCGGCATTGTGGCCACGGGTGCAGGCATCGTGCGTACGTTGCGGCCGCCGGTGGCCCATGCCGCGGCTCTCGAAACTGTGGGCGGGATTGTTGGGCTGGTCGGGCATCCCGAGCGGCGCGAAGTGGACAGCCTCGTGTGGGACTACATCGGCATGGGCAGCGCGGTGTGGCGGGGTGATGCGTTGTACGTGGGCGAAGGCGGCCTGTTGGCCCTTAGGCTAACCGATGGCGGCCAGTTGGTGGTGAACGAACGCTCGTTGGTGGTGATTGATCCGCCGCAGCCCGGCGGCCAAGCAACGATACAACTTAAGAGCGGCAGCCTGTCGGGCGAAGTCGGACAAGCCGGCCTCACGATTAAGTTGCCGCAAGCCGCAGCTAAACTGCAACCAACCAGCATCGCCCAGATCAACGTGCGCCCCGAAGGCGGGCAGGTGGTGGTCACGCGCGGCGAAGCACAGGTGTTGCCTACCCAAGGGAGTGCTCTGACCGTCAAGGGGGCCGAGAGCGCCACCGTGAGCCGTGAAGGTCAGGCCGTGAGCACGCCCCTGCAAGTGCATCTGGAAGCACCCGCAGTGTCGGCGTCGCTGTATTTTGCAGGGCCCAGCATGGCGGTCACTTTCCGCTGGCAAACAGAGGTGCCTGAGGTTGTCTTCGAGCTATTCCTGCACGGTGATCTTGCACATCCTGTGGTGCGCGCGCGCTTGCAGGGAGCTGAGCTCAAAGTTCCGGCACTTCTGGAAGGCTCGTACCAATGGCGGGTACAGCCGAGCCGCGACGCTTACCGCCAAAGTGAGCTGCGCGCACTAACGCTGATTCGCGAGGAGGCTCCTTTGCCGATGCGTCCAACGCGCGGCCAGATCCTTTACTTGCCAGAAGGCCAGACCAGTACGCTGCTATGGAGCGCGCAGGCGGGAGTTACCGAGTACCAGGTGCAGATCGCGGCCACACCAGAGTTTGCCGCGCCGCTTTTGGATGTGACGGTCACCGAGCCGCGCTTGGTGGTGAAAGCCTTTGGACCTGAAGGCATCTACTTATGGCGCGTGCGCGGCGCGGTGG
>JAKLEG010000628.1 GCA_022703175.1 Myxococcota bacterium
CTTGCAGCGACGGTGGTTTATGTCGCACGGGGCGCCTATTCGCCGCCGCTGGGTGAGCGCTGTGAACAAAACCGGGTATTGACTATTTCGGGAGATACCGACCTTGTACGGCAAGGGGCCGTGGCCGTGGGCCTGTATCTGGATGCGTCTGGGCGACCGAAGATTTTGGTTCACGCTGGACGCTTGGAAGCCACAGGCCACAAGTTGCAGCCGAGCCTGATGGCGTTAGCCGAGGTCATTCGCTAGCCAGTCGATCAGTTGGGAAGAGGGGAACCACAATGATGCAAATACGGTTGGGTGAGGGGCTTGGGCAGCAGCGATGGGGCTCGGCGGGGGTGGCAGCGGCGACACTTATGTTGTCAGGCATTGCAGCGGCCCAGGAAGTCGCACCGGCACCAACTGCCGAGGCCATTTCAGGAGCTGCACCGGCCGCCGCGGATATTCAAACCTTCGCAGACATGAGCCTCGACGAATTGTTGAACGTCAAAATCACCACGGCCACCAAGACCGAACGCACGCTAGAGCAATCGCCATCCATCGTCACCGTTTTTTCGCGTGCCGACATCGAGCGCTTGGGCGTGCGCAGTTTGGCTGACCTGCTGCAATTTGTGCCCGGCTTTTACGAGGTGGCCAGCGGCTTGCAGCGCAACTTCGCAGTGCGCGGCATTCATGCGGAGTCGCCGCAGCATTTTGTGGTGTTGATCGATGGTTTGCCCACCGGCGATTTGCTGACGTCATCATCGGTGCTCGAATCATTGGCGCTTGAGTACGTCGAGCGTGTGGAGATCATTCGTGGCCCAGGGTCGGCCATCTATGGCGCGAGCGCCTTGATGGGCGTCGTCAATTTAATTACCCGCGACGGCAAGAAAGACTCCGGTTTTCGTGAGGAGCTTCAAGTCGGTACGAGCCAGCACTTGCGCGACACGGTGAGCTGGGGCGCGGATTTTGGCGAGCAGCGCAGTTTTTACGTATCGGCGACCGTTTGGGGGGATGGGGGTACCCGTGCGGAACTCGGCGGCGATGAAGATGTACTGGTGCCGCGCAAAGCGATGAATATCTCGGACGGCATCCAGAACGGCGAAAACCTGACGTTGCCACAAGCCGAGACCCCTGTGCGGGTTGGGCGGATGGGGCCCTCGATCGACCTGTTCGCCAAGTACCAACAAGGCAATACCTTCGCTCTGCGTCTAGGCTTTTCGCGCGCTGATAGCTACCTGCAACGTGGTTTGCGCCAGACCCTGGTGAATCGCGCCAAGGAGCTACAAGCCCCGCGATACACCACGCATCGCTTGGTGTTGGACCTGGAGCGGCACGTTGGTGACAAGAGCGAGCTGGGTGAGCTGACGGTGCGTCCGGCGGTGACGGTGTTTATGCACGATATGCGTTCGCCGCTCATACCTCGGCGTTCGTATGACCGGCCCGACTTACAGCGTAACCCAAGCCTTGAGTTCAACGCGGTTGTTTATGGCTGGGCCGGGACCGATGTGCAGTTTGTCAACTCGTTGGAGTACAGTCTGGTGCCGCCTGACGTCGCTTTTGTGAAAGACGCCACGTTGGTCGCGGGGTTGAATGCGACGTATGGCGTCGCGATGAACTACCGCCAAAGCCGGTGCTTCCTGGACCCCACGGGTGAGGTTAGCAATCCTAGCATCTACGGCGCTGAGGACGATCTCACCTGTCGCAACGAACTATTCTTGAACGAAGGTGTTGCGGTGGATGACTTCGGCAATGCCACGCCGCGCGACTCGGACCACAACGGCGATGGCGACCAATGGCAGCTAGGCGCCTTCGCACAATACACGGCGTTCTTGCCGTTCGACGTTGGCTTGGTGGTGGGGGGGCGCGTGGATCGCCTGTCCGGATTTGACCTCCAGTGGAGCCCGCGCGTCGCAATGGTCGCGCCCCTCGCCGGCGGTTTGTACGCCAAGGCGCAGTACTCGCGGGCATTTATCTACCCCGCATTTTTGTACCGGATGGGCAACTTGCTGGCCTACTACAGTGGCGATCCTGACGTAGAATCAGAATCGGTGGACAGCGCCGAAATGCTGCTCGGGTTCCGTCATGAACTGCTGCGTGCTGAAGTGAACGGCTACTACAACAACATTCATGGTTTCATCACCTACGATCCGCGCCGCAACGCCCAGACAGGGCAGTATGTTTTCTCCAATCAAGGCGACCTGGAGATCGTCGGGACCGAGGTCACCACGCAGCTGAGCTTGTTGGGGGGCAACCTCGGGTTTCGGCTCTACGGGGCTTACAACAAAGCGCTCGCCAGCACCGACGATAGCTTTGTGGTGAACGGCCAATTGGGTGGCGCCACCAAGTCGCCCGAACTGGTGGGTGGAGCAGTGGTGAACGTGGTGCCCTATGCCGCTGGTGACGTGCGTCTGAACACCAACGTGACCTTACAAGGTGCGACCAAGGTGGAGCATCGCGCCAACCCCGAGACCCAGTATCACAACGTGGTCGGCACCGATGGCATCAGCTATTCGTCGCGCGTCGCATCCGACTACTCGACGACGCTGTTGACCCTTGGCGTTCACGTGATGCTGGACTACGGCGCCGCATGGCGTTTTGGTGTGCTAGGTACCAACCTGACCGATCGTCGACAGTACGCCTATGGCTCGTTGGCCGTACCGCTTCTGCGCGAGGGTCGACGCGTGCTCGCTACGGTGGCGTACCAGCTTTGATTTTGGCACGGTTAAGCCACGACCTCTGACTACCAGAGCCACCACCAGGCGCGGGCTGCGTCAGTAAAGTGCACAAACAAGCCCGACGACTCAAAGCGCGCATCAAGTGGCTGGCCAACTCCTAACACCGCATAGGCGCCATCATGTGAAAGTTGCACGGGCCCCACAGAGCTGCCGGATTGTTCTGTGATGACCTGGGTTTCGCCGGTTAGGTTGGCATGCATCACGGCGTTACCGGCGGGGACGCCAAGGTTGGTGGCGGAGGTGGTGAAGCCGACCCAACGACCGTCGTAGCTCAACGAGACGCGCTCGCCTTGGCCCACCGGGCTATCGGCGTTGCCTTGGGCGCCGTTGCTATCCACGCTTGCGCGTACGACGGCACCTGTGTGGGTGTCGCAGACGAAGACATCTTGAGCGTCGTTGGTGTCGCCAGGCACCATGTTGGTGGCGGTGGTGGCGAAGGCGACATAACGGCCGTCGCCGGAGATGGACGGCCCGCTGCTTACCCAGTTTCCGCCAATGCCATTGCTATCGACGCTGACCCGCGTGGTCGTGCCATTCAGCATGTCGCGGACAAAAACGTCGGAGTTTGCGTTGACGTCGTTGGCCACGAGGTTGTTCGCCGTCGAAACGAAGGCGACATAGCGTCCGTCGGCGGATATCGCTGCGGAATCG